>CAVRWR010000043.1:0-22688 GCA_963724445.1 uncultured cyanobacterium
TGGGCGTAGTTCAAACGAGGGTTACAGTTTAAGGAAAAATGCCTCATTCAAATAGAACATAAGTTCTAAAATATTGAACTACAGCCAAGAAAGATTGAATAGGGTTAAATTAGGTAAATAAGCCCAATTTATGAGTAAACTGAGTGAATTCTTCTTCTGTAGCTTCTGGTCTTCATCCTCTTCAACGTCAAGAAATAGCCGTTAAAGTTCTTTCTCAACAAGAACCCATCACCCAAATAGCCCAGGAAGAACAAGTCAGTCGCAAGTTTGTCTACCAACAAAAAGCCATTGCTAAACTTGCTTTAGATAACGCTTTTGAGAAAGAAAAAAAAGAAGAAGAAGTCTTATATTACCTGCCCATCACCCATTCATGGATATTTCAGTTTATTTTGGCTTTGATTCTGATTTGCCATTGCTCTTATCGAGGCATTAAGGAGATTTTACGCGATTTATTTGACTATTCGATTGGTGTTGGCACAATTCACAACAGAGTTACCGAAGCAGTGGAAAAAGCCCGAAATATCAACCAAAATCAAGATTTATCGTCTATTAATGTGGCATTACTCGATGAACTATTCCAAGGTTCAAGACCAGTACTAACGGGAGTAGATGCTGATTCGACCTACTGTTTTCTTCTAGAGGCTGTCGAACACCGAGACGAAGATACTTGGGGCTGGTATTTACTGGAAGCTGAATCACAAGGATTGAATCCCGATTATACAATAGCTGATGCAGCTGTTGGAATTAGAGCAGGACAAAAAGCAGCTTGGGGAGACAAGCCTTGTCACGGAGATGTGTGGCACATATTCGACCAAGGTGAAGCTTTATGCCGTAATTTAGCTAAAAAAGCTCAAGGTGCCACAACGAGCAGGGAAAAGTTAGAACAGAAAATGGAGTTAGCTAAATTAAAGTGCAAAGGCAATAAATTATCAGCTAAGTTAACTCAAGCCCGCAAAAATGAAGAAAGGCTGCTTAATTTGTCCAAAGAAATCAAAATATTACTCTATTGGCTCAGAAATGATATTTTATCCCTAGCAGGAGCAGAATGCTCGGAAAGAATGGAACTAATGAATTTCATTGTTGAAGAACTCGAACTCAGGGAAGATAAAGCTCACAAAGGGATTAGAGCAATGAGAGTATCTTTATCGAATCAAAAAAACGATTTGTTAGCTTTTGCTAGAATATTAGACCAAAAACTAGCGGATATTGCCTACAAGTTTCAGATTTCTCTGTCTAAGGTACGACAGGTCTGTTTGTTAATGAAGAAGTCCCTTTCAAAAGATGTCTATTGGCAGAGATGGAATCAAGTTTACCAATTACTCAAGGGGAAATTCCTCCCAGTGAAGAAAGCGGTAGAATCGGCAATGAAATCAACCCCCAGAGCTAGTTCTTTGGTTGAGAACCTCAATTCTCGCTTGAGAAGCTATTTTTTCTTGAGAAAACACTTAAATTCTGATTATCTCGACCTGCTCAGATTTTTCTTGAATCATCGCACATTTATCGCAAGTCGAGTTCCAGAACGAGTGGGCAAAAGTCCTACAGAGTTGATGACAGGAATTAAGCACCCTCATTGGTTAGAAATGCTGGGATTTGAGAGATTTCAAAGAGCTTGAATAATCTCAAGAAAGAGTAATATATTTGTTCTGTCAGCCTAGTAATAACCAGGCTTAATTTGTGCTGCCTTTGTTACCCAAAATCCCCCGTTTTTGAACAACGCCGTCTAAGCTGCGATTATGACTCGCCCGCACTAGCACACCTGTATGTTTGAGTTGACGCACCGCATCAAAAACTTCAGTAATATCGCCTTCACGGTCGAACACATGAATAACGCGGGTAGAAGACTCCACTTGTTGCTCTAGTTCTGTCAGAGCTTCTACCCATCGATAGGATTCTTTCTGCTCGAACGGTCTTTGACGTGCTGCTTTTCTAGCAATCTTTTGACGTTGTTTTTTCTGTTCGGGAGTTTCCCCGTGAGGGGGTTTAGGTTTGTGGTCTCGATTCCACAGCTTTTGCCACAACAGCCCAATTGTTTGTCCCTGCTTTGGTTCAATGGCTAGGGCACTATGCAAGATTAAACCATTTCCGCCATTTCCGGTTGGTCCATATCCTTCCCTTTTGACTTTAATCCCCCGATAATCTAGAAAGGTCGTATCTCCGACCGATAAGATCGTCTCATATTCTTCTACAGCGGCAGTTGTCATCACACAGTGCGGCTCGATTATCTTGTCAAAATTAGTCTTGCTGTTGGCAAAAATTCATAAGTTCTTTTCAACTCGTTGGCACTTTTGAAGATTTCCGAGAGTGCTTTGCCAAAATTTTGGCTTAGGGCTTTCCCAATCCAGAATGCTCGATTAGCTAATCGCTCATCTCCTAATTGACAACTGGCAAAGTTTTTCGTCCACCATTCGAGCATTTTTTTGACCTGCACTGTATAGTTTTTCTTTACTGTACCTCTAAAAATCTCTCCTTGCTACGATCCTTTCCCTGCTTGGGCTTCAGACTTAACGTGAAAAGTCAGGTAACGTTTTCGGTTGTTCATATCGATCGCGTTGTCAACGGTAAAATTGTGGAACATTGGGGTCAGGGTGATACCTTGGCATTGATGCGACAGTTGGGCATGGAAAGAAGTTCAAAACTGTCTTAGGAACAATCTAAAATCTAAGCCGAAATCTTTGCCACATCAGTCTTCTAAACTGAAAACTTTCTGTATATCTACAAAAATCTTTTTTAGTTTTTATTGAGGTTGATATCCTCGTTTTTGACGACGAGAAGCTTGTTTTTCGTACCAGAGTAAACCCGTTTGATAGTCGGGACAAATTGTAGAATTGGAGCGACCAAAATCTTGTTTGACTGCACTACCCCAGGTACGTTTGATAATCCAGTTGCCAAATAAGTCTTGACACAGTTCCAGAAGGTAAAAACGGGTGTCTTTTTGCCAAGATGAATACTGCCATTTCTCTACTTGGTACATAACTATCGTTTTATATCTCAACCAGTTGAAAATTAGCATACCAGATTATCGTCATGCTGAGAAAAAACTTATGTGTCTTCTAGTAAATTCTCGATCTTTTGTAACCAATTCTGTACTTGCTTCCATTTCTTAGGGTTTTTCTCCCATAGTTTCGAGCGGTTGAGGCGACTGGTTATGGTTTTTACTTGGGTAGAAGGTGAGGGAGCGGAATTATCTTCACTTGAGAGTGCTTTGATTTTTTCTTTAATCTGAACTAGAGAAAGATTTTTGGTAACAGCTTCGTCAATTAAATTATTTCTCTGCTGCTCGTCTTTAATTTTAGCGATCGCTCTAGCTTTGGTGTAGGCTATTTTTCCCTGACGCAGCACTTCTAAAATTTCTTCGGGTAGCTTTAACAGGGGCAAACGATTATTCACAAAAGACTGCCAATTCTGCCCCAAGTTGGCAAATACCGACTCAATTTTTTGCTTTTCTTCGTTACCAATAACGTTATTGGTAACTTTACCTTTTTGCTCGTTGTCCATCTTGTGAAGCAATGAAATGACTGCTTCTGGCGATTCTTTTAGCTCGATTCCCAGCAAGGTAACAATACCTTCTGTTTCTTCAACTGGATTAAGGTCTTCTCGCTGTAAGTTCTCCACTAGGGCAATTGAGAGAGCTTCTTCATCGGATAGTTCGCGAATGGTAACGGGAACTTCCGTTAATTCGGCAGCTTGGGCAGCGCGATAACGTCTTTCTCCTGCTACCAACTCATACACTCCTTCTTTTCCCGTTCAAAGGTCTGACGAGGAGATTTTCTAAAATGCCGTGAGCTTTGACTGATTGAGTTAGCTGTTCTAATTTCTGGGGGTCAAAATAACGTCGGGGTTGGGAAGCTGGTAGTGAAATAGAATCAATTTTCACCATCTGGGGGCTAGTTGTTGGTTCGTCATCGCCAAATAAAACGTTAAGATTAGCTTTGGCATTGTACGGGCGATCGCTTTTACGGGTAGTTTTTTTAGTAGGAGTCATATCAGTTATCAGTTATCAGTGACAGTAAGCAGTTATTTGAGAGTGATTTTGAGCGGGGTAGATTATTGGTAACACATGACTTATAGTTTTGCTTTAAGCGATACCAATAATTTGGTAACATCTTTGTCTTGACTGAGTTTCACTGTTACCAATAACGTTATTGGTAATATTGTTTTGGTAACAGGATTTTTATTAACTGTTGAAAACTGTCATAGTTTTTCTATCTGAGTAGCTAGTCCATCTAAAATCTTCAAGGCTGAATGCTTGGGGTCATAAAGAGCTAATGGTAACTGTTGTTCTGAGGCATCAGCAAAAGCAGTAGTGCGGGGAATTGGTTCGTAGACTGGGGCAACTGTACCAAACTGTTCTTGAATGGCTTTGAGGGTACGTTTATCTTGAGAATTGCTGACAGCATAACGGGAGGGAACAAAACCCGCTAGCTGTAATTGGCGGTTGCCTCGCTTTCTGACCTTGGCAATGGTTTGTAGTAATAAATTAGTTCCCTGGAAGGCTTTGAAATGAGTTTCGATGGGGACGAGGACGTGAGTAGCAGCTACTAGGCTGGTGTAGCTGAGTAACCCCAAACTGGGGGGACAGTCGATGAGAATAAAATCATAATCATCTCGAATTGGTTCGAGGGATTCTTTGAGGCGAACTTCGCGAAAATCTAGATTAACCAGTTGAATCTCTGCCACGCTGAGGGTGATATTAGTGGGAGCAAGGTCTATCCCCTCAATATCTTTGAGGATAAATAAAGGTTCTTCATTAATTAGGGCATCAAAAGGAGTTTTTTCTAAGCTTTCGGTATCGACACCCATAAAAGTAGTCAAAGAAGCCTGGGGGTCGAGGTCAACCAGCAACACGGAATGAGAGCGTCTGGCTAAATGGTAGCCGAGATTGTGGGTCAGAGTGGTTTTGCCCACTCCCCCAGCTTGATTGAAAATGGCGATCGTCTTGCTCATTGCTTGGTTTTTCTATCCTGAGCCTGTACGGGTATAGCAGTATTTCTCAACGTAATAGTAACTGTTGACTGCCAGGATAACATCTGTATTAAAAAGATGAGAAATGGTACGTTGAAGAATTTAGGAGAGTAGTTAAAAACTTAATGCACTATTGAAGTCATACCATTTCTCCTTGAAGTTGCACTTAATATTGCGAGTTTATATCTCACGCAGAGGCGCAAAGACGCAAAAAGATTAAACTAATTTAGTGCATTGTCATAGAGAATTAATATCATGACCGAATCAAAAGGAGAAAAAGTTCCGAAACAAATGCTGTGGATGATTTGGTTAAGTCTCAAGTAATTAAATAAACTACGATGGAAGTGAAAAGATGACTCTTTTCAACATCTTAGCTGTTTCAAAATCAAACCTAACTGTATATTTTCCTTCCCGTCTTCTTTCCCCAGTAAAAAAGTGGGTTTTAAAGACTTGTACAGCTGCTTTAGTCACTTCGCTATAAGCTTCGGGATCGCTAGATACTAAGTACCCAACTCGCTTTAAGTCCTCATTTACTTCTCTGACAATATCTTGATAATTTTCAGGTCGTTCCCCAATTGGGATAGGGAGTGATACTGTCGGATTGTCTTGGAATAGTCCTCCATAGAATTCTGATAAATCTATAGAATCACCAAACACGTCTGATTCATTTGCTGGTATTAAACCGAGTCCCTCATTCTCAAGTAAAGACCAATTAAATTCTAAACCAGGATCGTTCTCTCTGCGACCAAGTTTTATGACGCCATCTTTTAACCCAATAGCCACATCTCCATGTCCAATAATTCTATGAGCATCAATCGATGGATAAGTTGTCACTAATTGCTTCAAGAGCTTGATTAAAGACTCATATTGTTCATCCATATAGGCCCCAGTCTTATGAACAATCTCAATTCCTATAGAGAATTTATTAACTCCTCTTTGCCCCTCCCACTCACTTTCTCCAGCATGATAAGAAACATCTGATTCATGCACCAGTTTTATGATTTTTCCACTTCTTGGAATTACATAATGCGCCGATTTCTGAATGGAAGGCTTATCTATAAATTCTGGGGGTATTTCATTTATTCCACCCGTTTGATGTAAAACAATCAACGTCGGATTAGTTCCTGAAGTTCTTGCGTTTTTCTTTGAACTTTTTACCCCAATAGGGCGCAACTGAATATTTAAGCTTCGTCCACTGATGGTAGTAGAATTCTTGTTTGAAGCAGAAATAATTCGACGATTTTTGATACTTATTTCTGTCTCAATGCTCTGCCAAATTCGATCTGGTGGATTTGTAGCTCCAGTAGAATCTCCCACACTTGGCCAATTTATTGGGGGGTTGAGAGTGTTTTTCAGGCGTTATTCTCATCAAATATTGTCCATCCTCAAAATCAGAAATATCTATATTGTGATATCGGCTCCCAGAGAGAGAAAAATCTCTCGAAAATGCTTCATTTTCACTGCTGATATTTACGACAAAGTTACCAATCTGCTTGTCATTTTTTAGAAACTCATTACGTACTAGAATTCTCTGGCTGGCTTTGCCTTCTGAAAGAATAGCCCGATCTTCAAATCGAACAATTTGAATAAACAATGAACTATTTGAGGGGATATCTGTTACCATCTGTTCGTAATATTTTATGAAGTCATTAAATGTTTCACTGACTTCCGTGCCATCTGCTGGATCGATAAATGTAAACAGCACATTATCGGGATTATTTTCTATGTCACCTTGAATGCCAAACAAAATCCTTGCATGTGGTGAGAATCCAGAGCCTGAATCATCATCTGTTGTAATCCAAAGCGGACCATAATCTTGTAGCCAATCTACATATTGGCTTAAGATGTAGTTTGCTGGAGGTTCGCTAATCATCCCAAGGGAGGATGTAAATTGCTCTTTTTCGCGAGCTTCTAACCCTGATTCGTCATAATAAATTTGTAAGTAGTAATCCTCATCTGATGGTTGCAGATTTCTGCCAGCCTCTTGAAGCACTTCTTCGATACTTGAGGATGTACTATTTTTCCAGTTCATCAGGATCGTTGCAGCTGTTGCCCAACATGACATTGGTAGAGGCTGCTCGATAGGTTCAAGTTGGTAACGTATATTGACGAAATGAGAACTATCTCCCTCTTTTTGTTTTACGTTGACTGACTCTCTGTCTCCGTCTACCGTCCTTTCTGCTTGAACCGATTGTCCTTTTCAATAGCATCAATAGCAGCATCTGTTAATGAGGGTTTACTACGTTCTCTTTCTAATTGAGCATTTTCTTTAGCACTTTCACCACCATCAATTTGCTGTTGTAAATGCTGCTTAGTTAGCTCTTTATAATCATCTTCACTGATTGCGCCATTATCTCTTGCTTGTTCGATTCTCTTAATAAAATCGTCTGAGTTTTGCGTATTACGTTGCTGCGTCAGAAGGTTCTTGGCCATCTCTGCAAATGCTTTGGCATTTGTTTGGTTGGAAAGATAAGTATCAATGACATTCTGTTGATTTCCTTCTAAGCCAGTAATATCATTGAATATACCTGCTTTACCTAGTAATTCGGTTAGTTGCGACAAACCAGCAGCAGGAGCAGGAGCATTAGGAGCATTTTGAATATTGACTAGCGGTGGCGCAAAGTCTTTATATTGCGGTTTATAGTCGCTAATTGTAGGTGTTGGTGTAATTATTGGCGAGATTGGAGTCGGCTCTTCAGTTCTAAATTTATCCCAATCTTGTGACGAGTTTTCTTTTACTAGTTCGCAGGCATCACATTTACCTTGTATTGCCTCCATAAATACACCTCTAGTAGGCACACTGACTCGATAGGGAGGGACAGGTGTGAAGGGTTTGTAGTAATCGAATAAAGAAATTTCTTTTTGAACATTCTCCTGAGATTTTTCCAGAATATAGGACTTACTAACTTTATAACCATCAGCAACTGGAAAGACTAAAGAGTTCCCCACTACCGTAATCAATTCGTTTTTGACGACAGATGCTAAACTCCTGAAACCAGCCGAGTCACCAAAGGAGTTAAATACTTCAATATTGAACCCATCTAAAAGCATGAATCTGCGATTTCGATCGAGGTTATACCAAAGCACCTTGTTGTAGTGTTCGATGTTGCTATTGAGGTGTTCGATTAGTTGATTAACAATGTATTTGTCTTCCTTGCGGGGATTGATTTTATCCCTAGAATTTAAAGGAATGTACAAGTTAGTACCATCTAACAAATCGTCTCTGACATACCCTCTATATAGCGAACCCTGAAAATAAGCAGTTTCATAATCAATACTGACTCTGCCAATATTGAGTTTGATGTGATTTTTTATGTCTTCGATATCATCAAGGTTTGATGAAAGACTGATATATAGTGGTAATTCAGATCGTTTCTTGCCTACTTCTCCTTGGGAATTGAAGTTGACATTGATTTTCCTGCTTCCACCTGTATATTTTCTTTCTGTGGAAAAGTCTAAATTGAAGCCTCCACTAGATTGGATTAACTTCTCATTTCCATCGCTATCTTTCTCAGTCTTTACTTCTCCATAGGATATGGTAATTGAATCGACAATATGAGCAAATATATCTGGAAGCAATTCTTGGTAAAAGATTCGATCCCATTCGGCAATCAGCCTTCCTTTGAAGTAAGCGTTCATCATCTGGAATACACCGTCAAAGTTTAGGATCTCAGCATAAGCAGTCCAAAGCTTTTTACTTATTAGGTCGTTGTCAAAGAAGTCATCACCAGTAGTAGTAACATTTACAGACTCATCATTCTCATCTTTAACCTCTACCGTTTGAGGTTCAAATTCCATAATTCTGATACATTGTGCAGGAGGAACACTTTCATAGTTAGCATCCAAGTACATGAAAGCATCAAAAATCTTCTTGGTGTAGAATACTTCATCTTCAATTGTTTTGTACTTGATTCGTGGACCAGAACTATTTCTGAACAGCCAAGACCAACCCCCGCTCAAGACGTCTTGTGGCTTAACACTCGCTTGATCTGCTGTTGCCTTTGCAGTGGCAAGTGGATCTACTACTTTTGTTTCAACTATTTTTGAAGTTACTGGCAAAGACAGTATCCTGTCGTATTTTGTCTTGGGTCGTGGAATATTAACATTCATGGTTAATCGACCTTGAATTTGAGTAATTATTCCATCAGCATAGGTCTCATCTGCTGCTGGAAAATCAACTCTTTCCCAATTAGTCTTGACACGCTCATTAGCGTCAAAAGCTTTTAATAACGGATGTCTTCTGCTTCTTGTCGTCGATAATAAAGTATAGGATCGCAATGAAGAATGGGATCGCAATAAAGAATGGGACTGTAAATAAGTATCAGAAGGTATCGGCAACAAATTCTTTGCCAGTACATCTTTCCATTTATAGATATTTTCAGTAGTAAAATCTGTCATTAAAAGTGGTACAAAAACACACTCTTCTACATGAGATAGTTCTTGGAAGATGGCATAGTGTCTTAGTACCTCAAAATACATCAATGTCAACGAATGACAATGATTATGATTGGCAACCACCTCACTGGTGACTCCATAATCTTGTCCTTCTGTCACCGTGGTTACAACCGAAGCATTTAGCTCTCTGTAACTTTCGGCATTTTGCATCAAAAGCTGTCGTAGTCTTTCGCTAAAAAACTGTGATACGTGCCTTGCACTATTTTGTGATGCGGAGGAGTTTGAACCAGAATATCCCCCTGCTATTCCTAGAGTGGCTCCAATCATGCCACCATAAGTAAAGCCAACACCTTGACCAGCAGATATTCCAGAGGTTGAGGCTGCACTGCTGCCTCCCAAATTTTCATTGATGCCGCCACTTAGTCGATCGGTTATAAAGCGATCGCTGAATAGGTCAGCAGATAATTGCTCCCCTTGGGATAGTGCTTGAGACTCTGCACCTCTCAGTAAATGGGAGGATTCAAAGACAACTATCTGTTTTTTCTGTCCAGGTGCGAGGGGTAAAGAATAAACTAGATCGCCTAGTGAATATCCATCTGCCTTGAATACAGACTTAAATCTTAGAATGTGACCTGTTGCAACAGTAACAGCTTGATAAAGAGATAAATTACTTTTGGCATCAGGAGCATCTTCCCAACGAATTGGGTTATCAAGATCGACGATACCCCGTTTGTAATTTGCGCGTTCCTCCTTCTAATTTATATGTAACCGAGTTTTCTATATTGTAACTCCCTTGCTGTTTTCTTTTTTGAGAACATAGTTAGCCACATCAGGATCGGACGTTCTCACAAGAGCAGCTATATTTATACTCTCTTAAGGTACGATTTGGCGTAGATAAGTTAATGCAAGTTCCACCTATATCCTGAGTATATTCATCGGATTCAATGAGGTCGGATTGGTCTGGCAATCGTTTCAAATGACCAGGTGAATTACAGCCACATTCCTCATCTTTCTTTTGTTTGCCTATTTCAGAAATTTCATTTTCTTTTAAAAGTAAATATATAAAATTATCGGATATAGACTCGTTTGTCGTGGTGTTCGGGGCGTTGTTCAAAAATGCGGGATTTTGGGTAACAAACGCAGCGCAAATCAAGCCAAGTTTTGACTTCGCTTAAATAACAAAAGTATTACTATAAAACCGAATTTTCAGGCTCGTTGAAAAAGCTCAAACCCTAACAACTTCAGCCAATGTGGATGTTTTTCACCTGTCATTAACTCTGTAGGACTTTGACCAATTCGCTCGGGAATTCGGCTTGACCTAAAGGTGCGATGATTCAGAAAAAACCTGAGAAGGTCAAGATAATCAGAATTCAAGTGTTTTCTCAAGAAAAAATAGTTTCTCAAACGAGAGTTGAGCGAGAGGGATGCTGGGGTTTCCCCAGCATATCCAATCGAAGCTTTGAGATTTTCAACTAAAGAACTGGCTCTGGGGGTGGATTTCATTGCCAATTCCACTGCTTCCTTAACTGGGAGGAATTTTTCCGAAAGTTGCTGATAGAGATGATTCCACTTTTGCCAGTAGACATTAATCGATAAGGTTTTCTTCATTAACAAACAAACCGAACGTACCTGAGATAGAGGAATCTTAAATTTTTGGGCAATATTCGCTATTTTATGGTCAAGAACTGCTGCAAAGGCTAATAAATCTGCTTTTTGATTCGATAAAGCCACTCTTAAAGCTTTAATTCCTTTGTGGGCCTGGTCTTCTCTCTGTTGGAGTTCGGAGATGATAAAGTCCATCATCTCCATTCTTTCTGACCAGTCTGACCCTGCTAAAGATAAGATATCAATTCTAAGCCAATAAAGTAATATTTTGATGTCAGCAACTAAATTCAGTAGTTCTGCTTCGGCTTCGAGTAAATAATATCCCCAGGTATCTTCGTCTCGGTGTGACACTGCTTCTAGGAGAAAGCAGTAGGTAGAGTCAGCATCTACTCCTGTCAAGACTGGTCGATTACTCTGAAAGAGTTCATCTAACAAAGCGACATCAATTGAGGATAAATCCTGATTTTGATTGATTTGTCTGGCTTTGGCTACTGCTGCTGTGACTCGATTATGGATGGTACCAATACTGATGGAATAGTCAAATAAATCCCGTAAGATCTCTTTAACCCCTCGATAAGAACAGTGACAAATCAGAATCAACGCTAAAATCAACTGAAATATCCATTCCTGGGTGATGGGCAGGTAATATAAGACTTCCTGTTCTGGTTCTTTCTTCTCAAACGCCTGATTTAAAGCGAGTTGAGCAATGGCTTGTTGTTGATAGACAAACTTACGACTGACTTGTTCTTCCTTGGCTATCTCGGTTATGGGTTCTTGTCTCGACAGAACTTTAACAGCTATTTCTTGACGATGAAGAGGATGAAGACGAGAAGCAACAGAAGAAGATGGATTCACTCAAATAACTCACACATTTGGTTGATTTTTCCTAATTTAACAGTATGAGACACTTCACAGTACGGAGGGCAACTATTGAGAACATTTGCACGCAAGAGATGGAGTATTTTTCTGCCAAAGTGTAACCCTGTTTTGAACAGCGCCGGTTTCGATCAAAGGTACGTACTTGCGCTATTACTGGCGAATGGTCCAATGCCAATTGAAAACATCCAATTACTTTACCACCGTCAACAAAACACTGAAAACTTGCATATATTCGTCTATAGATAAATTAATAAAGTTTTTTTCGCTGGTAGTTACCAAAATAAACTTATGTAATATATGCGCTGGCTCATAAGTTCCTCATAATCTTTATCTAAACTTTGAGTAAAGCTAATTAAAGAATTGCCGAAAAAGAAAGTAATTTTACTTCTAGTATTTCATTGCTTAGACCTAGATCGAAAAAAATACAAGATTTAAGGAGGCGTTCCATTATGTCTTGGCGAGATCGAGTCAGCACAGAGCCAGTAGATCGGGATTATCCAGACGCAATAGGGTTTATTCAAGCTAATAACTATAAGATTCCTTCTGAGGGGACAAGGGAAATTGACTCTATTGTTATTCATATCACAGGTGGTCCAGCAACTACTGAAAGTAGTGCAGTCAACCATTTTCTAGATAACACCTCAAATGCTAGTGCTCACTATATTGTGAACCGACAAGGTGAAGTTATACAGATGGTTCGAGATAAAGATATTGCTTTCCATGCTCGCTCTGCTAATAAAACTAGTATAGGTATAGAACACGTTAACCGTTGGAATTCAGAGGCAAAAGAATATCCCACTGATGAACAGTATACAGCTTCAGCGAAATTAGTGAACTGGTTAGGGACTTGCGGAGAAATAAAATACCAGCCATTCTAGAAGATTAGGAAGTGCGGCTCTGCCCGTGCTTCCTAATCTTCTTAAATTGGAATTACAGGGTTCATGCTCACTGATAACATCAAATATACCTTCAAAGATGCAGCCGAGAAGCTCACAGGCAACCGCAAAAGAGACTTCATGGCAAAAGTCACGGAAGATTACTTCGAGAGTTCTGCCCGCAAAGCAGAAACCGTTTTGGGATGGAATCGCTCCTGTGTGCAACTTGGCTTGCATGAAAGGCGGACGGGGATAGTCTGTGTAGATAACTATCAGGCCAGGGGACGACACAAAAGTGAAGAGGTTCTGCCCAACTTAGAAGTGGATATTCGTTCATTGGTGGATGGTCAAGCTCAGGCAGACCCAAAATTTCAATCGACCTTTCTATATACCCGTATAAGTGCCAGAGCAGTACGAGAAGCATTAGTGAGTGAAAATGGCTACGGCGAGAGCGAATTGCCATCTCGCCAGACAGTAGGAGAGATTCTTAATCGCTTGGGGTATCGCCTAAAAAAACACAAAAAACGAAACCCTTGAAAAAAATTCCCCAAACAGATGCCATATTCGAGAATGTCTTCCGTGAGAATCAGGCATCAGATGAGAATCCCAAATCCCTGCGAGTGTCTATCGATACCAAAGCCAAAGTGAAGATTGGTAAACTTTCGAGAGGTGGTAAAGCTCGGACTCTGGAGGCAAAACAAGCAGATGACCACGATACACAGTGGCAAGCAGTCTTAGTTCCTTTTGGTATTCTCAACACCCATAGCGATCAACTATCGATTTATTTAGGTCAGTCGGCTGAGACCAGCGATTTTATCGTCGATTGTTTAACCGCTTGGTGGCATGAGAATCAACACAATTACCTTTCACTCGATGAATGGGTGATTGATCTTGATGGGGGTGCAGCAACTCGCAGTGACCGAACACAATTTATCAAACGCATGGTTGAACTGTCTCAAGCAATTAATTTAAAAATTAGACTGATTTACTATCCTCCGTACCATAGCAAGTACAATCCCATAGAGCGGTGTTG
The DNA here is from genome assembly GCA_963724445.1 of uncultured cyanobacterium. Taxonomy (GTDB): domain Bacteria; phylum Cyanobacteriota; class Cyanobacteriia; order Cyanobacteriales; family Xenococcaceae; genus Waterburya. The sequence goes on from CAVRWR010000043.1 coordinate 13,750, forward strand.
GGCTGCCCTAGAAAACTATTGGAATGGCGCGATTTTAGATTCGGTTGAAGCCGCAGTAAACTGGGCTGCTAATATGACTTGGAAGGGAATTAAACCTATTATACATCGGGTTGAAACCACCTATAAAAAAGGAATCAAAGTTTTGTCACAAGAGTTAGAACAGTACCAACCCCAATGGCAGCGTTCTGAAACATTACCCAAATGGGATATTACTATTGTCCCAGTTTGACTGGTATCTTATTTTCTTGCAAGTCCCTTAATAGTAAGGTTCATTTTAGTTAAAAATTATCAGTTTAAACATGTAGTCCCAAATCACTGTACAGTAAGGTTATTACCGACTGCGCTATCGGAAATAAGTGTTTTCGATATCGATTATAATGGAACGAGTTAACCCCCAAACTCCATCACACCTGGAAAACTCTTTCAATGCCAAAATTGAGAGACATTTTACAAATCCTGAACCTGACGTGCTAGCTCAATTTCTACTCGACAAACGCAATCCCAGTACCAGAAAAGCCTACTCTAAAGACCTCAATGACTTTTTTCGCATAACTACAGGGACTATTGCCACCAAGGATGCTGTATTAGAATTTCTGCATCTGGAGCGTTCGGCTGCTGTGGGAGTGGTGCTGAATTATAAAGCTAAATTATTTGATAAGGGGTTGGCAGAGTCTACCGTCAATCGGCGGTTAGCTTCGATTAAAACTCTCTGTAGTATGGGTCGCAAGTTGGGAATGTGTCAGTTTACCCTAGAGGATGTGAAGGGTGAGCGAGTACAGCAATACAGAGATACTAGCGGGATTAGTCCTGAAGAGTACCGTCTCGTGTTGGATATTTGCGATCGCACCAAGGTAAATGGTATTCGGGATTATGCTTTATTAAAGCTGCTGTGGGATAATGCCCTGCGACGTAATGAGGTGAGTTTATTAAATTATGGGGATTTTGAGCCAAGTGTGAAAGAATTAACCATACTGGGTAAGGGTAAAGGGACGCAGACAGAAATAATTGGCTTGAGTACCTCTACTACTAATGCTCTACTGGACTGGACTAAAGCCTATAAGCACAAAAAGAAGAAAGCACCGTTGTTTGTGGCATTAGACTTCAAGCATAAGGGACATCGGATAACTGGGGATGGCATCTATAAGATGGTGCGTCGTTACTGTCAAAAAGCAGGGATTAAAAAGCGGATGAGTCCCCATCGGGTTAGACACAGTTCGATTACGGCTGCCCTCGATGCTACTGATGGTAACGTGCGAAAGGTGCAGAAGTTATCCCGCCACCGTCAGATAGATACATTGATGATTTATGATGACAATCGAGCTAAAGACCAAGTGGAATTGTCGGAAATGCTTTCTGGTTTGACAGATTAGAGGGTAACAAAGAAAGTGGCGTAGCGACAGCAAACGGACAAAAAACAACGCTGGGCGTATAATCAGAATTATTTAACTTGATTTAACAAGTATTAAACTGTGTGTATAAGTAGACTTGTGCGTCGAGTTTTGCCTAACTGAACGTATAATTAAAGGAAATCAGCGCGATTATCGACCAAAAAACTCAGCGTATAATTACAAACGCATGAAATCTACATCTGAAGTTTTGGTTAGCACAGAAGACTCGATTAATTATCGAGACAATTTCGCGCGATTTTTAACCGAATCAGAACGAAGTGCTTACACGATTAAAAACTATCTCTGCGATTTAGATGGTTTTGCTCTATGGTTAAAATCAAAGGGCAATAGAGAATTTGCTCCCGAATTAATTACTCCTACTGACTTACGAGAATACCAGGGGCAACGCATCTTAAAATGAGCGATTATGGCTAATCAAACAAAAAACAGGAAAAAGTCAAGAAAGAAGAGAAGTAGTGCGACAAACTTCATTGCAGTGATACAAACCTCGGAAAGCTTCACTTAATTTAGTTAAAATAATAATTGATTCAAGATAGAATTAGCTCTCATAATTGATGGTATGATGAACCCAAACTATCTTGTAATTTCTGGTTGTATTTAGTAGTGAAACTAAAACCTAAAACCACAATAGAAGAACATTTTTCAGCAAATTAAAGACCCAAGATTAGAGAGAAGCAAGTTACATCAGCTAATTGATATTATTACCATTACTATCTGTGCAGTGATAAGCGGAGCCGCCCTAAAGGATTAGCTTCGCGTCAAAGCTGGGATGATATAGAATACTTTGGTGAATGTAAATATGATTGGTTTAAATCCTTTTTAGCCTTACCAAATGGAATACCATCACATGATACTTTTAATCGAGTCTTTGCTCGTATAAATCCCCAAGAGTTAGAAAAATGTTTTTCAGATTGGGTTAAATCGATAAGTAATTTGTTACCAGGATAACAAATTGCTATAGATGGAAAAACTTTACGTCACTCATATGACAAAAATATTAAACAAAAAGCCTATAGTAATGGTCAGTGCATTTGCCCAAGAAAGTGGTTTAGTATTAGCACAAAAAAAAGTATCTAAAAAATCTAATGAAATTACTGCTGTTCCTGAATTATTGAAAGTTTTAGAATTATCAGGAGCAATTGTAACTTAGACGCAATGGGCTGTCAGACAAAGATTGTCAGTCAAATAGCCAATCAAAAAGCTGATTATTTAATTACTTTAAAGAAGAATCAACCTGGACTATATAAGCGAGTAGATGAGTTATTTAAACTAGCTTTGTCTGACTGTAAAAATGAATATTTATCTAGTAAATATACTAAATGTGAATCAAGTCATGGTCGCACTGAACAAAGACAATATCATGTTTTAAATGACATTCGAGAATTAGTAGATTCAAGTAAGAAATGGTCTAATTTCAATTCAGCTATTAAAGTTGAATATTCTCGTCGATTAAAAAATGGTAAAACCAAATGACGAAAGTAGATATTTTATAACTAGTTTGTCTCAAAATGCTGAACAATTAGCTGATTATATTCGAGGTCATTGGAGTATAGAAAATCAATTGCATTGGGTATTAGATGTAGGTTTTAATGAAGTGGAACGAGAGGATATCTTAGGTCAAATCAGGTTTATTCATTCTCTATTTGGGATTGCTGTCTGAATTTAAGGATAATCAAGGGATTATCTTAACTTTTTACTTTTATCTTTTATTTTCGCAACACTGCCCACAGAACTAGCTCTCTTGTCAAATCTGAGATCGTCTTTTGAGCGTCGAATTGCCATAGCTTGAGGTGAAATATTTGTCTAAAATATTACAGCAAAACGGGTTCTTCGATAATGGAGCGGAGGCAATACATCATTATGATGATAAACACTAATCATAATGATGTATAATGAGAGCAATAAACAAATCAGCTTAAAATGAACATTGCTTTACTGTTAAAGGATTCAGATCTTTCTCCCACCCTGCTCGAAAATCGGGGTGAATATATTCAGGCTGTTCGCCAAGGAGTACCTGGAAAAATTGTCGAGCAAGCGGTTAAAGCTTTAGGAGAGCGAGACCTATTTGTCCGTTTGTTAAGTACTAGTTCGAGCAACTTAAATCGTTTATACCATGCCAAACTACTGACAAAAGTTCAAAGTGAGGGAGTTTTAGATACCCTGAAGGTTTTTAATGAAGCCATCCATATTTTTGGCGATGGGGACATAGCAAAAGAATGGTTGCACGCTAGTATTCCAGCTTTAGATGGAGAATTACCAATCAATTTATGCGACACCTTTGAAGGAAGAAGATTAGTTAGAGAATCTTTAGCCGCGATCGAGTATGGTGAGTTTACGTAAGTGAAGCTGTTTAGAATTACCCGCATCAAATATTTAGAAAACTTTACTGGTAAAGGAGGTTCTTTTAAAAATGGAGCGCGATGGAACACCTCGGGAATACCAGTACTTTATTTCGCTTCAACTCCCAGTGTAGCTCTTTTGGAAATGGCAAATTATCTACCAAATCCTAAACTTATACCAGCTGATTACAGATTAGGAATTTATCATCTACCAGATACCGTATCGAGTCAAACCTTGATGGTTGAGAATTTACCCCAAGATTGGAGTCGATATCCTTATCCATCAAGTACTCAAAAAATAGGTAGCCAATGGCTAAATGAAGGTAACAGTTTAATTTTGTTTGTACCCAGCGTAGCTGTACCTGCTGGTCTTGAAAATATTGCGGTAATAAATCCCAGACATACTCAAATAAATGAGCTAAAATTATCGTCTGTTGAATCAGCTTTATATAACGATCGCGCTTTTAAAGGAGTGAGTGAATAATTTATAAAAATCCGTTTGAAAAACAAATGGGGAAAGGGGAAGGGTTGATTCCTCACCAGCATGAATGAACGGTGGGCGTTGCTGAATAAGCAGTGGATTAATCAGGAAGAGGCACTCGTTTAAATCTTAAGTAATGCATTAAAAGTCGAACAGAATATTTCAACATTTGAATTGATTTTGAGTAACACAAAGTCGAGCGATGTAATCTAGCTAAATAATGTCTTAGCCTCGTATTTTCTCCTTTTACCCTAGTAAGCTGAGTTTTAGGTAATACTCGATGTCTACTTGATGGAATGTAAATAGCGTAGATACAATAGCCATCGGTAAAATACTTGCGACTATCCCAGATTTTAATTCTCTGCCATAATTTATCAAAAGTTGAACCACTTCTGTCTCCAATTTCTATTGCTAAAATACCTGGAGTAAGATGATTTATAGCAGTCCAAATCCAGACCTTGTCAGCTCTACGACCAACATAAGTCTGAAGTTCATCCAGTTCAGCCAGCTCTGGTTCTCCAGATTCATCTTTAGGTAGCTCTTCTCCAGATTCTTTGACCCAGTTGATAATGGTTGTATGATGAATTCCTGTAACTCTTTCAATGCCTCGGAATCCCATGCCATTTAGGTACATATTTAGGCAAATTTCTTTGACTTGAGGGTGATAACCTTTGGTGGAATAGGAGTCCCGAAAAATACGCCCACAGTCTTTACATTCCCATCTTTGCGACGCGAAGGACGTGGAGCGAAGCGGAACTAATCCTTTAGGGCTAGTCCTTTAGGGTTTTCCATTCTGGCGACCATCTTTTCTTGTATTATCAGATTGACATTGAGGACATTTCATTTTCATCAAAAGCGTTTTTTCCAACTCTTTATTTTTAACAAATCCACTCTCTGTTCAGCAACGCCGTCCAGAAACGGGTTCTTTAGCTGTAGGGAATTTAGAAGAGCGTCTAAGAGCTCATCCTCACCTGTGTGAGAGAATAGAAGCTCTGTTAAATGTCTGGGAAAATAGTGCTTCGGAGGTAGAGACAGCAGATTTAGCTGAAGAACGAGTGATTGAAGAAGTCCGTCGAATTGGTCACCAAGCACTCTCTAGCTGGGCAGAACATCAACATCAGAAACAGGTAGAATTACTGCGCTCCGATCAGCCTAAGGTGAGACAACACCTCAAAAAAAACTCTACTGGTACACCAGCTTTGGAACCATCGAGATACTTGAGCAGCTCTTTACCCAAGGGAAAGGAAAACCCATAGTGCGTCCTTTTTGCCAATCAGCCCGAGTATCTTGTCGCGGTTACTCTACCCCATTACAGAGAATCATCACCGATTTTGGAGCCGATGCCCCTTTTGGTCGAATTCCCAAAAAGCTCCTTGAACATTATGGAATAAGTGTTCCAGTCAGTTCGGCTCAGAAAATCACCCAAGAGCATGCGGCTCAAGTGTTGAGGGAACATCAAACTCAGACACAAATTGCTTCAGAAAAGGGAGTTCAGCAGCTGATTGTAGAAATGGATGGGAGTATGATTCCCATTGTCGAAACGGAATCTCTCAGCGCCCAGAACCAGAAAATTGACCGACGAAAAACCCGCACAGTAGGTTGGCGAGAAGCTCGCTTATGTTTGGCTCGTCAGACGGGTTCATCTCAACCCATCTTTGGAGTCACATTGGGAAGCGTTGATGCGGCAGGAGATCAATTAGCTCATAGTGCCATTCGTGCTGGAGTCGGCACTCACACATCGGTTCATGGGGTGGGAGATGGAGCGCCTTGGATTGTCAATCAAGTCAACCGAATCTTCGGAACTGAGGCCACCTACCTCATTGATTTCTACCACCTTTGTGACTATTTAGCTGCCGCCAGTGCCAAGTGTGCCCCTCAGAACTCCCAGTCTTGGATGAAGCAGCAAAAACGAAGACTCAAGCGCAACCAAGTTAAGGCCGTGCTGAAGAGTTTGAAACCCCATCTTGAACCGGAAAATTTACCCGATGAAAAAGCCCCTGTCAGAGCTTGTTATCGTTACTTGATTAACCGTCCTGGTCAGTTTAATTATCAAAATGCCATCCAGGATGATTTGCCGATTGGTTCCGGGGAAATTGAAAGTGCTCACCGTTATGTGATTCAAGAGAGACTAAAATTGTCTGGTTGTTGGTGGAAACTGGAAAATGCCATGACCATGTTGGCTCTAAGAGTGTTGCGAGCTAATGGGGATTGGGATAGTTATTGGCAGAAAACTCAGATAGCGATCGCCTGAAACCATCACTTTTAATTACACCCGGTCTAATTAGCTTCTTATTCGGGTGCTTATTCTCACGAAACCATGTTTCTTTCCTACTTCATCTGTGGGGCTGCTGAATGTGGGTTTAATTACTGCATCGGAAGTTAAATGGCTCAAAAGTAATCTTCTATCTCAAATAGAATGCGATCGCGTAACCGAAATAGAAGCAACGGTACAAACTAACCTATTCAATCAGAATGAACACAAAGAGATTAAAATCCAAACGACAAAGGAAATTAGCCCTAAAGGATTAGCTTCGCGTCGCGTATTGGTTGGGGTAAAAAGGAAGGATTGAGATACATTAAAGAGCAGTATGGAGTAGGCGATCGCAATTTGATGAGTATCGAGCAGTTAACTGAATTTAGAGATTACTTAAGAACTTTGCACTCTTTGCACTAGCTTCGCGTCGCCTACTAAAAAAAGTTAATAAATCATGCTTAAGATTAAATTGCACTTAAAATACTGAGTTATGCGAATAATCTAGCTGAGTAATTATGACCCAACTTATACTCTGTCATTTTTTGATTGGTTTACCTGCCTGCGGAAAATCAACTTTTGCTCGTCAACTAAATCAACAAATTCCCAACTCGGTGATTGTCTCTACAGATACTATTAGAGAAAGGTTATTTGGTGATGAAGCAACTCAAGGAGATTGGAATCTCGTTGAGAATATGGTAATTGAACAAATTAGGCTAGCCATAAACTACGAACAAATAGTTATTTATGATGCTACAAACGTACAGATAGCTTGGAGAAGTTCTTTTTTAGATAAGGTTAGCGATTCCAATTCTGAGTGGATTGCTTGGTGGATTAAAACCCCACCCAATGTTTGTAGAAATTGGAATAAATATCGTTCGCGTCAAGTCCCAAATCATGTCATCAGCACTTATTATGAATACCTACTAGAATCACCTCCAACAATAGAGGAAGGATTTGTGGCAATTAAAAAAGTAGAATGTTGCCCCCAATCATAATCTCACTCTTGCTGTAGCAGAATCTAAATCAACTAATCGTGAAAAAAGTTATATATGACCGTCGTAAAATCTGATCTTCAGAAGCTAGAAGCTTTACTCAAATCTGCAACAAGTGAAAGACAGCGTAAAATGTATCAGTCCTTGCTTGACAAGGCGATAAAAGAGATAGGACATCAAGAATCTGTACAGTTAGAAGATAAACGTACAGATGATTTTCCAGAAGTTAGTCTAGCCCCATCTAGCGGTAAGCCTGTAAAGCATAAGCAAAAGCAGAAACAACAGAAGAAGCAAAAAGGACAAACAACTGAGCAAGTACTATCAAAAACAGATGCTTCAGATATTGAGACAATTCAGAAAGCCAAAAACAAGGATCGCCTAGCCGAGCCAAAAGAAGTTGACACGAAGGCAACTAAATCCGAAGGGGAAGAACAATCAAAATCGAATCAGCCGAATATTTTTCAAGCTGTTGGTCTGATTAAGTGTATTCCTCAAATAAAGGAGGATAAGCTTTATGTCACCATTGACGATCTCGACTATGAGTTAAGAAGAGGTGCGAAATGGTCACATCGACATTTTGAGCAACTTAAAGAAGAAATCGAACAGAACGGCTCAAGAGAAATGTGGTTGCGAGTCTATCCAAATATTATTCACGATTCAAAAAACCAGGAGATTCGTTACTGGTTTACTTTAGTTAAAGCTTTTTTGGACAGAACGAATTGTTCTGAGCAAGGCGAGGATTTTGTCTTTCGCGGTACTTGGCGTTATGTTAGCTACTGTTGCAACCCTGTGATTTCTATTCACCGCAATATTGAGAATATTAAGTTTTACCAAAGATTGCCGTTTAAAGCCAAAAAGGCTTTTGCCAGACCTTTGGATTTTCCTGTGGTTTGGTCTGCCCCTATTGAGCCGTTTCAATACAACCAGAAGCTAGTTCCAAAAGAGCAGATGCCCCATTATTTTGTTCAGGTTAGAGCTGTTTTTGAAGACGGTCGCTTTAAAGTTGTTGAAATGATTCCTGAACCGACATTGGATATTCCCAGATATATCAAGCCACCAAAAAGCAAAACTAAAAGTTAGAAGTAATATCAAGGTAAAAGACGGGTGGTTTGGATGCCTATATATGCGGAGCGGTATCCTTTAGGACTGCCACCCAAATCTGTATCTGTAGATGAGGTGCAGCAGCCTGAAAGTCAATTACAGCATGAGATATCTATACCTGCCACACCTTCTATACTCAATACAGAGAGTAAAAATGAATTATATTTTAGATAGAAAAAGTCTAAAACACATTAACTGCGATTGCATTCTGGGCGTTGTTTAGTTGAACAACCCTTTTTTTGATACATATTGCTGCGTCGTCTAAACCATAATCTCTTTGTATAGAGGCTATCATTCAAATTATTGCTACACAGTAGTCTGCCTCTATACAAAACTGTGGATCTCACCACTAATTCACATCAA
>CAVRWR010000044.1:0-18934 GCA_963724445.1 uncultured cyanobacterium
CCGAGTTTTCATCTAACTCTACGGCACTAAAAAAATCTGATATGCCTGCGTTGATATTAGATAACACTGGTTCTGCATCAACAGTAATTTTATTAGATGGTATGGCTGGCTCAATTGACTTAATCGATCTTTCTTGAGCAAAAATTACATTTTCACCTCTACCCGTTCCCAAATACTTGATTACTTGTTTGGAGGTTTTGGCTGCTTTGGTCTTTTTAATTGCATTGTCAACAATGTTTTGAATTTCTTGTTTAGCTAATGCTAATGCCACAACATCTACATTTTGTCCGCCTTGAATAAATCCGTGGTTCAAAGCATATCGGTGAATAATTCTATGTTGAGCCAGAGAGAGATTCTGAGTATAATTCTGATTTGTGGCTGGAACTGCCAGATATTCTCTTGTCTGAGGGTCGAAGACGTGAATAACTGAAATATCATTTCGATTATATTTAAACTTAGCCTTTTCTTTCCCTCTGATATTATCCCTCTTACGAAAATCATCTGCTTCATAGCGATCGCGTAATGCTTGCAGGCGATCGCTATTGTAGAATAAATAATAAAATTCAATTCCTTTTCTACTAATAGTCCTTTCTTCAATATCCCCTAGCAAAACTTTCAAAGTATCATCGGAGCTAGGCAAGGAAATAGGATAGGATTGAACTCCGCAAAGCCAAACAGAAGCACGGGTACTCTTGAGCTTAGTATGGGAGCTTTGATTGTGTATATCGATCAAAAAAATATGAATAATCTCTTGTAACTCGTTGAGCGTTATAACTGCCTGCTTTTTGGGATCGTAATCATTTTCTTGCAAAAACTTGGCACAACTTCCTGGAATCTGACCACTTAACTGTTTCTGAATACTGCCAAAATATCTCTCTACTGTAGCTTTATACCAGGGTGTTCTAACAGGACAAAACTCTAAATGTACTTTTAGTTCCCGACACGCATCCTCTAACGATTTACCTCGAAAATCTGTACCATTATCAACCTTCAAGGTTTCCATTAAACCAAAAGAAGTCCAGTCGTTTTTAACGCGAGGATACTCCGATTTTACATATTCTTTGGTTCTAATACTATGGAGTAGACAATACATCACCGAAAGATAACTAGGTGGGTCAAAGGTCAAGTAATACCCCACAACTGTTTGCGAATACACATCAATGGCAGATGTTAGCCAGGGTAAACCTACTGGCAATCGATATTCGTTGTCCAGAACGTAGAAGGGTAAAAGGCTATGATCTATTTCCACAATTTCTAATGGTCGAGTTGGATTAGCACCTTGACCGACGCTCACGGATTGGTGTATCAAATCCGCTGTTCTTTTTCCTAACCTAGCTCTATCTCTTTCCTGAGAGGAAATTTTTTTGATAATATTCCGAATAGCCATATAGTTGGGGATTTTTAACTCTGGCAAATTCAAGGATTGTCTATACTGATTTTCTTCTACAATCAAGACAATGACGCGATCGTAGGTATCTTTAATAGAACCTTGATTGCGATTTAGATATATTTCATCAATTGCCTGTTCGATAATTTGATAAACTTCTGGCTGTAGTCTAGATTGACGATTACCTTTCTTAGTGGTATTCGATACTAGTGAATGAATATTTCCTTCAGATTGTTTGTATTTTTTTACCCATTGATAGACAGAATTATATGAAGGTTTGGGTTTATCTTGAATTTCTTGCGAAATATTTTCGTCTAGTTTTATTTGACGATATACTTCTTTGATAATAGGTTCTAAAGCTTGTTTGGTAGATTTATTTATTCCTGCTTCTAGGACTTTCTTGACATACCTTTCTCGCCAAATTGCATCATTTCTTTCTGCTTCAGTTAGATCGGGAAAAGCAATATACTGTTGAGAATCTGCTGTAATGAACTGGAGTTCACCTTTAAATAGAAAATCTGTAAGATCGCTTTCTGACAAGAAAGTTTCTTTTGCTGTAACTACATTGCAGATTTTCCATTCTCCTGTAGACATTCTTTCGATTAATTTATATTCTCGTCCGTGCAGTTCAAACTGCAAACCATCTCGAAGCGTTATTTTAGACATTTAACAATCTCTCCCAATCAATTTTTTCCGAGACTGCGGTGATAGCACTATCTAATTGAATAGACTGCTTGAGATTGATTTCGAGCGAGCAACAGAATAATAATTTAAGTAGCACATTGCGACGAATCTTTTCGCACTCAAGAATTTGATAAATTTCTGCCAATGAAGCTGGCACATTGGCTCTAATAATTTCTAAACAGTCTCGATATTCATCAATACTGAAGTTTTCTCGTGCGTATCGATAGAGTAGCTTGATATTTGAAAAGATTGGCTCTAGTCGCACTTCTGACTCTGTTAAAGCAATAAACGTCCATCCTTTCTCATCACAAATGCGCGATAAGTGTTGATATAGTTGTCTGTAGCGATCGCACTTGAGTGTTTTTTTAGATTTAACATCGATAATTTGTTTCTTTTGACGGCGGATGACTTGGAAATCGGGAACGTAGTGTTTGAGTTTCCCTAACTCGTAGTAATCAAATGAAATTGCTGGCGTTGCATAGGAGATAACATCTGGATCGAATTCCAGCCAGTACATAAAATCTCTTTTGAGTGCAGAATCATACCAAACAATCGTCTTCATTTTGTAACTGCTGAAATTGCCGACGGTTTGCTTATATCCGCGTTTGCTGCGTAGCTTTTTAGAAACAACCATAAAATTAGGGTATCTCTTATAATGTGAGATACCCTAGATTGTACCTGATATTTAAGCTTATGCGTAAATATTTTTAGGCTTATGAGTAAATTTTCAAGCTTATTAGTAAATATTTAAGCTTATGCGTAAAATCACACACATTAAATATCTAGATCGTCTAGATTTAACTTCGGTGCATGAGTTTCAATAAACTCTCTGCGAGGAGCAACACGATCGCCCATCAAGACAGTAAAAATGCGATCTGCTTCGGCAGCATCATCAATTTCAACTCGTTTCATCGCACGGGTTTCAGGATTCATGGTCGTGTCCCAAAGCTGTTGGGGCATCATCTCACCCAAACCTTTAAAGCGCTGAATAGTATAGTTGGCATTGGCAGGAAATTCCGCAATACGCTCTTGTAATTCGCGATCGCTATAGCAGTATTGATGGTTACGTCCCCGTTCTAATTTATATAAGGGGGGACAAGCAATATAAATATAGCCTTGGTCTACTAAAGCCCGCTGATAACGGAAGAAGAAGGTCAAAATTAGAGTCCTGATGTGCGCTCCATCAACGTCAGCATCAGTCATAATTACAATCCGATGGTAGCGTAGTTGAGTAGGATCGAACTCATCTCCTTTGATACCCAACCCCAAGGCGGTAATCATCGATTGAATCTCGTTGTTTTTGTAGATTTTGCTATCATCAGTTTTTTCAATATTGATGATTTTACCTCTCAAGGGCAAGATTGCTTGAAACCTTCTGTCTCGTCCCTGTTTAGCGCTTCCTCCCGCAGAATCCCCCTCTACCAAGAAAATTTCCGATTCTTCAGGATCGCGGGAACTACAGTCAGCTAACTTACCAGGTAAGGGAGAAGACTCTAAAACCGACTTACGACGAACTAATTCCCGTGCATGGCGCGCTGCTTCTGCTGCTTTAAAAGATTCAAGAGCTTTTTCGATGATGGCATCGCCAACGTTGAGATTGAATTCTAGATAATCGTTTAAAACCTCTCCCACCAGAGAATCGACAATTCCTCGGACTTCAGTATTACCTAGCTTGGTCTTTGTCTGTCCCTCAAATTCAGGGTCGGGTACTTTGACTGAAACAACGCCTGTTAAACCTTCACGGACGTTTTCTCCTCCCAGATTAGATTCATTGTCTTTAATCTTGTTGCGCTTGCGGGCAAAGGAGTTCATCGTCCTAGTTAGAACAGTTTTTAGCCCTTCTAAGTGAGTACCTCCATCGATAGTACGAATATTATTGGCGAAACCCAACAAATTATCGCTATAGGAATCGATACACCACTGCAAAGCAACTTCTACAGTTACGCCTTTTTTTTCTTTGTTGACATAAATAATGTCTTGGTGAAGGGGTTCTTTTTCTAGGGTCATATATTGGACATATTCTTTGATGCCCCCTTCATAACAAAATATATCCTGACGTATTTCTGATTCACGGTGATCGGCAAAAGTGATTTTAATTCCCGCGTTTAGATAGGCTAATTCTTTTAATCGCTTCGCCAAGATATCGTATTCAAAAACAGTTGTCTCACTAAAGATAGTTTCATCAGGAACAAAATGAACTGATGTCCCCGTCCGTTTTGGTTCCTCTTTATTAGGTTCTATCTCTAAATTCCCCTGTGCTTTTCCTTTCTCATAGCGTTGCACATGAACTTTCTGCTCACGCCATACCGTAACCTCTACCAATTTTGAGAGGGCATTGACTACAGATATGCCGACCCCGTGCAAACCACCAGAAACCTTATAACCACTTCCTGCACCACCAAATTTACCGCCAGCATGGAGTACAGTCATTACTGTTTCGAGTGCTGATTTTCCAGTTTTAGAATGAATTCCCGTAGGGATTCCTCGTCCATCATCAGTTACGGTAATTGAACCATCAGAATTAATATCAATTTCTATATGGGTGCAAAAACCAGCAAGTGCCTCGTCAATCGAATTATCCACCACCTCATATACTAGGTGATGCAAACCTTTGGGACCTGTTGAACCTATATACATCCCAGGGCGTTTGCGTACTGCTTCTAAACCCTCTAGTACCTGAATCTGATCTGCATCGTAAGCGGTTGTCATGTAGTGTCTCCGAAAAATGCCTTAGAGCTATTGTTTTGATGCGTTATGAAAAATTACTCAAAAATTCTAACACAAAAGGTATAGAGACCGCCTTAAAGCTTTCTATATTGATTTTTCGCTACCCGTTCTATCCACTCGATTAATCAGCAATATTAGTGAGCAATGTATGATTGATTTTAAAAGTCTAAGATGAATATTGATTTTTTTTCAAAATATTAGTATAGCTGTCTTGATATGTTTGGTAAATTTAAATTTAGTTAAAATCAGAGAGAAACAAGTTTTTCGCAGGATTGATAATGAGTAAATATCTAGCTGCTCGATGTAACATAATTGACATGTTGCTGTACAAACGTATCAGTAAAAAGCTTCTATTCTTATTAGGGATATCGAATATAATATTTTCTCCTATAACAAACGCTCAAGCACCTGCTGCTGGATCGAACAATCCTGCGCTAAATTTGCCTTCTAATCTACCTAATGAGATTAAACCGATTCAACAACCAGGCTCTTTGTTTGACTTTAACAGCGGTTCACAAGATTTTTTTCAGCAAGGTAGGGAACAGCTTTACTTTTTACCAGATGATCAGTCAGAACCAATTTTGAAGGTGGACGAGGAGATTAAAGAGGAGGCGAGAGATAGTAAGCAGGAGACTGAAGTAGAAAATAGGGAGTGACAAAATGACCAAAACATATTTAGTTACGGGAGCGAATAGAGGGATTGGCTTAGAGTATTGTCGTCAGCTAAAGGTTCAGCAGCATCATGTAATAGCTGTATGTCGATCGCCTTCGTCAGAATTAAGCAACTTAGATGTACAGGTTGAAGCCGAAGTGGATCTGATAGACGATCGCGCAGTGCAAAAACTTGCTCAGAAATTAGACGGCAGAAAAATTGATGTCCTGATTAATAATGCGGGAATTGTCGAGAGAGTTTCTCTAGAGAATCTTGATGTTGAGAGCATTCGTCGGCAGTTTGAAGTAAATGCGATCGCTCCTTTAAGATTTACTCGTGAATTGTTACCTAATCTGACTTCTGGTTCAAAAGTTGTTTTGATGACTAGTCGCATGGGGTCTATTGAAGATAATACTTCTGGTGGCTCCTATGGTTATCGAATGTCAAAAGTCGCTTTGTCGATGGCTGGAAAATCTCTAGCTCACGATCTAAAATCTCAGGGAATCGCCGTAGCTATTCTCCATCCTGGATTAGTAAAAACTCGCATGACTGGTTTTACCGATTCGGGTATTACTCCAGAAACTTCAGTCAAAGGCTTGCTGGCTCGTATTGAAGAATTAAACCTAGACAATACAGGAACATTTTGGCACTCAAACGGTGAGATTTTACCTTGGTAGGCTCAATTTGCCTCTGCTTATTTGTGCCATTAAAATAATCAAAAAAATCTTTCAACCAACTTATAAGTACATGTTGAAAGATAAATTTAAAAAATCCGTGTAGATCAAACATTCGTTAGAATGCGTTGATGTTCGTCTATTACCTAAGACCGTTTTGATGAAGGGTTGCGCCTTCCCTCGGTAATAACTAAGTGGAGGAAGCGATAAAAACTCCACACCTATTTTAATTCAACATTTAATTAAATTTAACTGTCCAAGAACCTGGCGATCGCTCTCCTCCGGTTCCTAGCTATGGGTCACAACGGTACAACCCCCATCCAGTAAAATATTTATCTTGAATACAATAACTATATTATTGAAAATTTATTACAACGACTTCTGTCATAAGTTGTATTGTGTCTCAGGGTATTAAAATCATATTAATACTTGAGGCATTGAAAATCAGAAATAATAGCCAGTAGTCGTTCAATATCGTCTAGCTGTCCCACAATGCGTCTTACTGGCTTGGGGAAAATTCTCACCAATGTAGGAGTAATTATTACCCGATGCTTTGCTGCTTGTTCGGGGTGCTTGGCAATATCGATTACTTTCAAAGTGTAGGGATTAGTTAATTTTTCTTCTAATAGCTGATGAACATTGGCTAAGGTTTGTTCTGCATTGGGATTGTTGCCAGAAATAAATAGCCGCAGGATATAGCTTTCTGGCTGTGCTGTAGTTTCAATTTCAGGAGTTAGCGGCTGATAATTTTCTGAAGTCGATTTGCGCGAATGTTTGGGGTCAAGACGAACGACCAAATTGTGCCTTTGCCAAAGCTGGGGAAAATGCGCCCGCTGAGTTTCGATTACAGCACGATTACAATATTCTTCTTGCCAAGGTGCCAGATGCCACTTGGTAGTCGGCTCAAGCTCAAATAATTTTTCCAACAGGGGAATGTAACGCTGCACGGCAGGATATACTTCGGCGATCGCTTTTGACTGTTGAGTCTGGGGATCTAACCAACGTTCCACTGTCGCTGTATATCCAGGTACTAAAAAATGGGGGAAATCCGCTAAACCGATGATATTTTGCAATCCCTGACATAAGTGAACGTGCCATTGAGTTTGCTTACTGGGGTCTATACCGTAAATTATGTCCCCCCCAGGGGTCAGTAGAGCAATGCCCTTGAAAACTTGAGGTATAACATTGGTCATTTACAGATGAAAAAGTTACTCAATCGTAATTTGATATTGCCGATCTTTCCTCGGTTGGAAAACCTAGTTATCTCAATGTTAAATGATTAGTGTTAAATGATTAATGGAATTAAATTCTGCCCCGAAGCATCATTGCCATTTCGTTAGGGGTGGGGGACATTTCTAAAGCTACTTCTTCAGTTATTCGACCCTCTTCATAGAGACTAAATAGCGCCTGGTTGGTCGTAATCATGCCGTCATATTCTCCATCTAACATCAGGCTATGGATTTCATCATATTTACCCTGTTTTATATAGTCTCTAACAGTTTGGGTATTTACCATAATGTCATGGTAAGCTGCTCGTTTGCCGTCGGTGGTTCGACATAATCCTTGAGAAATTACTGCTACTAATGATTCAGAGATCGCAACACGCATTGCATCCTGTTCTTCGGCATTATAGAGAGTCAATATCCTTTCGATAGTTTTGATGGCGCTATTGGTATGCAGCGTTCCCATCACCAGGTGACCAGTTTGAGCTGCTTTGAGTGCGGTATTTACCGTCTCGCGATCGCGCATTTCGCCGATTAGAATGATGTCAGGATCTTCCCTTAAAGCTGCTTTGAGGGCATTATCAAATTTACGGGTGTTGATTCCTACTTCCCTTTGTTTAATTAGAGAACGCTTACTTATGTGAACAAATTCAATCGGATCTTCAATGGTAACAATATGCTTGGCATGTTCGGTATTGATATAGTCCACCATTGCTGCCATGGTGGTAGATTTTCCCGAACCAGTTGGTCCTGTGACCAAGATTAAGCCCTTATGTTCATCGGAAATATCCTGAAAAACTTGAGGTAAACCTAGCTGTTCCATGCTCAGAATTTTTAAAGGAATCAACCGCATGACCATCGCATAGCCTCGCAGAGTATCAAAAATATTGAGCCTGACTCGGGCAAATTCGTACTGAGTCGCTCCGTCAAATTCTAATTCTCGCTTAAATCGCTCTATTTCTTCATGGGTCAATATTTCATATAACCAGCTCATGAAGGTGTCAGGGTCGGTTTTTGGATATTCGCTCAACGCCATTTCACCGCGATCGCGTATCCGTGGCACTTCTTCCACACCCAAATGAATGTCGGAACATCCTTGGGCATAGGCTTTTTTGATAATGTATTCCAAAGATGGTTGTCCAGAAGCACGCTTAGGTCTGCCCGCTTGGGCTGTATTCCTAATGTTTTTAGTAGTTAAATCTTTGCTGTTGGGTACTGTCTCGGCGATCGAATTTGTATTCGTTCTGCCAATAGTTGATGGAGGTGGTGGGGGCAGTGGCTGAGAGCCTGCTCTTGGATTATTCATTTTGTTTTTGTTATGAGAAACTATCGTCTTCCGTGTGATTAGTATTCCCCTCACCCTGGATTTTCTAACAAATCAGTCCAAAAAATTAGCAGCATAAAATGCTGATTTGTCGCTAAAGCAGCTTATTTTAGCGATATTCTTTTATTTTCTTAAAGGTTATTTTATTGTCATTAGTTAATCTTTAACAATCATTTTTATTACTACACTCAGTATTATTTGCCGCAGCTTAATTATTCAACATATTTATCGTTAAAACTATTATTTTGTAGTCTAATGCTTACTCATTAATATACTGAGTATTTATACTTAGTATATTTTTTTTAAAAGAGTGTGCAGATTTAAATTTCTTAAAAATTCAAGCAGAATGAAGATTATGCTTGACGGGCTTATATTTGCCTAAATATAGCTTAAATCTCTAAATCATAGTTGGGGATTGACAAAAAATAATGTTACAAAAATCAAAAAATGCAGTTTGCAGATAACTCTACATCGAGTCAATTGTAAAAATATATTGTAAAAATGTATTTTATTCAGTAGAGTTTCTTATACTTAGCTATATCAATCAGAAGTGAGCTAACAATACTAGCTCGATGTTTTTTTTATTTGTTGTTGGAGAGTTTTGAAATTATGGAATCAATCCGAAAGAATAGCTATGTTGGTCTAATAAAAAGTTTTTTAATTTGGAGTTTCACCCTAACAGTATGCCTGCTAGTAGTTGGTTTTCCTGTAGGAGCTTTAGTGGTAACGGTAGGTCTTTTAGCCACCATTATTCTACAAACAGTTTTTCCTGCTAGTGCAGTTTTGTTAGTGACAGGAAGTATTTTCACCTTAAATATTGCCGTTGTTTTACTCGGTGCCGCAATTCTTGCTTTGAAAGGAATTTATCCTGAAGAAGTAAGCTGGTTAAGCTGGCTACACGGACAGAAGGATTTGATTAACATTCCTGTATATGCTTCTTGTCCTTTAGCCTGTCAGTTGGAAACTAATTCATAACTGCTGAATCAGCACTATTGAGCAGATAGCACAGCTCAATTTTCGCTCTTTTCGTATAATTTTCTCTAGCCGAATTCTCAAGCATAAATTTGCCTAGAAGAGTTAATGTAGTTCACAATGTAGTTCACAATGACCAATACTCAAGCAAAAAAGCCCAGTGTATACTGGGTTTTCATGATCGAGAACAATTTTTTAAGTTCTATCGTTGCGTTGAGGAAATATGACTACATTAAGTTCTGTCGGAGTAATTTTGGGAACTCGTCCAGAAGCAATTAAGCTTGCTCCAGTTATCAAGCAACTCAATCAGCTAACTCAGATCAAAACTCACCTGATTCTTACAGGACAACACCGAGAAATGGTAGATCGAGTTCTGGAGCTATTTGAGATTAAGGCGGATTTTGATTTGGGAATTATGAAACCAAAGCAAACTTTGACTAGTATTACCTGTGATAGTTTGCAGGGCTTGGAACAGATTTTTGCGACTATTCAGCCCCAGTTAATTTTTGTTCAGGGGGATACTACCACTGCTTTTTCTGCTGCCTTGGCAGCGTTTTATCATCAGATTCCCATTGGTCATGTTGAAGCTGGCTTAAGAACCGATAATTTGTATAATCCTTATCCCGAAGAGGCAAACCGTCGTCTCATATCGCAAATTGCGCAATTTCACTTTGCCCCAACCACACTAGCAGTAGAAAACCTCCGTAAATCAGGCGTAACGGGAGAAATTCACCATACAGGCAACACGGTAATTGATACTCTGCTAACCGTGGCAAATAATCAGCCTAAGTGTGAGGTAGCTAATTTAGATTGGTCAAAATACCGAGTGCTGTTAGCTACGGTTCATCGTCGCGAAAATTGGGGTAAACCACTCAAAGATATTTTGCAAGGATTCAACGCCATTTTGGATCGCTTTCCTGATACTGCTCTACTTTTACCTTTACATCGTAATCCTACCGTCAGAGAACCAATCAAAGCAGCCTTAGGCGATCGCGATCGGGTATTCTTGACTGAACCACTGGACTATAGCGAGTTAGTCGGAGCAATTAGTCGCTGTCATCTTTTACTGACAGACTCAGGGGGCTTACAAGAAGAAGCACCCAGTCTAGGCAAGCCTGTATTAGTTCTGCGAGAAACCACCGAAAGACCAGAAGCCGTCCAAGCAGGAACGGCAAAGCTAATTGGGACTAATCCCCAGACTATATTTGATGCCACCGCTGAATTACTAGAAAACTCAGCTCTTTATAATCAAATGGCAACTGCTATTAATCCTTTTGGTGATGGTCAAGCCTCGGCAAGAATCGTAAAAATTGCTGGGGATTATTTATTACGGTAATTTGGTATAAGTTAAAATGCTACCCTAGCTATATTACGCAAACTATTGAACATCTCAGCAATTTCAAAATTAATGCCAAAAGATTGAATGCCTTAAGCAAAAATTAACCTTAACTTAAACTGGCTGAAGTCAAGGTTAACAAAAAGTCTAACTTCAATCTTTCAATCTTTATTCCATAATGGGTGCAACATCTTGTTACTGCCAGTTCCCGACCAAAACATAAGAAGACCAATAGTAGGGATGAGGAGGTAGCTGAGGTAGTTCAGGAAAAGTTGGATTAGCCCGTAGAGACTCGATTAAAGACAGCTGTGCTGCTCGTAGAGCATCGACCTTTTTATGATCGGGATTTTCTAATTCACGATAAAACTTACTCATTAATTTGCTGGTAGAAATATCATCTACTGACCATAAAGAAGCGATCGTACTGCTTCCCGATCGCACTGCTACCCCCGCCAAACCTAAAACAGCCCGATCGTCTCCAGTAGCCGTATCGCAAGCACTAAGGACAATTAATTCTGGTCTACTGATATTATTAGAACCTAGTATCTTACTCAGAGCATCGAGATTAATAATCTGGCGATCGCCTGTGATAATAAAAGTCTGCTGTGGATCGGAACTAAACACGCCGTGAGTGGCTAAATGCACCACAGGATAACCAGTTTTTAGCTGTTGCTTAATATTCTTTACGGTAAAATCTTGGTTGAGCAGTCGATAAGATTCAGGAAAAATCTGTTGAATTTGCCTGAGTTCCTGGGGAACATTGACCAAGGCGGGGAAAATTTTTCCCTTAATTTCTACCTGCTGACTTAATCCTGCTGCCAATACCTTGAGCTTGGTTCGGGGGATGGGTTTGGAATTCAATAATTGGAGGCTAGGTGCTAGTGCCACACTATATTTTTCTAACAAGTATTGCTTACCGTCATATAGTGCAGCCAGCGGTAAATTTTGCAATTTGCCACTGGGAACAAAGACTAAGGTTTTAATTTGGTTGGAGATTAATTCTGCCTCTAGGGGTTCGATTAACCAACTATGGATTTGCTTTAAAGACGATAATAAAGCCTGAGTATTTTCAGTTAGCTCTCTTGGATTTAGGGGAGTAGTACTAAAAATATTGACTGCCGAATTGTTAATGCTTTGGTTGTGTAAGCTATCGTAAACTGAGTCGAGAGTTCGATTTATCGTGTTAGCAGAAATAGGAGTAGTAAAACGCTGTAGAGGTTTGCCTGCCACAGAAAGAATCACCTCCAGGCGATCGCCTAGAACAATTGGATAAATTACTGCCGCCTGGGGATCTAAATCATCAATCGTGACGGTAACGTCGGCAGTCTTAGAACAAGGATCTTGAAAGAAATTATCTAATTCGGCAAGCTGGAGCGATTCAATTACCTGACGAGCCAGCTCTAATTGGTTACTGTTGCTGACTGTAGAGAAAGTATCGAGCGCCGTTAAAGATTTCGCTGCTTGAAGATTGTTCTGGTCGAGGAGTAAGTTAGCTAATCGTAGGTATACAGGCTTTACTTCTTGGCGGAAATTAAACTGAATCACTTGATTATTCGCATTGAGATCGGTACGCAGGGATTGGAGATTGTTAAAGGCTGAAGTATATGCCGCGATCGCCCCATCGATAATACCTTCTTGTTCTAACAGTTGTCCCAGTTGAGACTGCCAAAGATAGCTGATTTCTCTGGCATCACCAGCCAGGTTTTCGGAGATTGCTAAGGCTTGATTAGTTAGATCGATTCCCTGGGATAGCTGCCCTAACTGTCCATAATATTGCCCTAAATAGCCCAAAGCATAACTTATGCCCCGCCGATCGCCAATGGTCTTTGCCTGTTGGAGTGCAGTTTGCAGGATTGACTCTACTTTTTCCCTCTGTCCTAGAGTAGTTAGGCTTTTAGCGTAGTTGATGTGAGCGTAAATTCCCTGATGAGATGGAGGGAGTTGAGCTAGATTGTTGGCAATCTTGGTCTGCAATGGTATTCTGAGATCGCTTAATCTAGCAGTAAGTAAGGCAGAAAAATTATCTGCCGCTTCAATTAGACTTGTCTGATGGAGACGCTGCCAGGATTGCTTTCGCCGATTGGTCTGCTGTTGCCACCAGGATTCAGTTTCAATTAATAAAGCTAAGTAGTTAAGCTGTGCTTGGACTTGAGTAATTGGCAGTGCAGATGGAGCTCAAATCAACTGCTTCATAAGCTTGAACCGCAGGTAAATAAGGCTCTATTGCATTTTTAGGTAGTTGTCGATCGATAATTTCGGTAATTCGATCGTAGCTCCAGCGATCGCGGGTTTGATTACTCAAAGCCTGATGAACATTCCCCAAGGCTAATAAAGATTGGCTCAATTCAGGAGAGTCTTTTGTCGCCGTTACACTTAAGTCGAGCAATTTTTGCGATCGCTCTAACTTTCCTTGGTGCAGCAAAATATTACCCAAACTACGGAGTCCGATCCCTTCAACTATGGTGAAGCTATTGCGCTCAGTATACTGCTGAATGAATCGATCTAATTGCTCTGTTTGGCTGCAATCAGAATTCTCTAAATCAAAAGCTGAGAGCAAAGTGTCACAAGCTCTAGGGTATTGTCCCAATTCTTGCAAAACCTGAGATTGATTAATCAGACTTTTAGTTCTTCCCTGGACATCGCCTTCTGTAGCAAATTTTGAGGCTGCCTCTTGCCAAACAATTGCTGCCTGAGTTAAGTCACCTGCTCGATCGAGCTGTTGTGCCTCCAAAGCTAGAGTTAAAGCAGTTGGTTGAGACTTAACAGGCAAGCCAAGGGTCAAAGCTAACCCAGCCGAGAGCAAGAAAATTAGAACTCGGAACATCAAACGTGGAAGATTAAGCATTAAGCATTTACCATAACTAGCTTGAGAATATCAGAGACAATCGACAGTAGGTATGGGCATTAATTTACAGCAGATCGTACTGTAGCTGGAAATAAACTCCATCCTCCTGCAAAGAACCGCCTGGTGAATCGCGATTAATTAAAGGTATTCCCCAATCCAACCTTGCCGTAAATCGTTCTGGGGTTTGTAACAGTAATCCCAACCCCGTGCCAATTAGGGTGTTAAACTCTGCCTCTCGATCGCCAGTATTCCAGCCAGTGCCAAAATCAATAAAAGGCGTAAGCTGTAATGTCGCGTCAAGCTGGGGGAAACGAGCGATCGGCAAGCGTAATTCCGCAGCCGCCAAAAAACCATTATCTGTCAGCAACGCATCCTGACGATAACCACGAACGGTATTATCTCCTCCTAAACTAAACTGTTCTGTAGATATCAAAGCATCTGCTGACAACTGTAATTCAGAACGGAGCAGGATAGTAGAACCGATCGCAGAGGTTTCTTGAGGGGTACTGAGTAATCTCAAATAAGATACTTGTCCTCGCCAGCTAAAAAATTGACTGTTGGGTTCATCTTGATTGGCTGTAGCACCTAACACATTAAGCCCAAGATTAAACTGAGAACGAGCCGAGATTACCTGGCGACGATTACGCTGAAGCCATTCTTGACCAAAGCCAAAAACCGAGGTGCGAATCTCCCCGTTCTCATCTGCTCCAGGAGTAAGGGGTTGAGCCTCACCCATAATTGAGCCATCGCTTTCTCTTCTGGCGGCACTCAAGTCCAGTGCCAATTCTTGGCTTACATTGCTGGTTGCTTTAGTTAATATGGGTTGCCGCCAGGTGAGATCGTAGTCACGAGATTTTATCTCAATATCAAGATCTTCAAAGGAAGATTGGACAATTTGATTTTGTCCCAGGCGAAAATTGAAGCCCAAAGAGCCATCATTCCTATTGAGCGGAAAAGTATAACCGCCACTATACTGATTGCTGCCGTCGGTATTGTTGTAGGCGAGGCGAAATTTGTCCCCTATACCCATGAGATTAGCTTCCTCTAGCTCAATGCCCCGTTCAAAGCCGCCAATGCTGACGTTGCGATTATTGTTTATTCTAGTATTCAAACTAAAGCTATCAGCAGAAATTACCGCAACTTTTAGTCGATTAGTTCCTGGTTCAATTCCTGTAGACAGCTCGGCATTTAGGCTCTCAACCAAGGGGTTGAGCTGCAATCGCTGAAGTGAGGATTGGAGTTGACTAATATTTAGCGGCGTGGCGTTTTTGGGGGTTAAGCGATCGCGAATATAGCTTTCTTTGATTCTGCCCTCCCTTACCTTGACATCAATTTCTGCAAGAGTGCCTTCAACTATTTGAATTTGCACCGTCTTTGCCGCCAAACTTTGTTCGGGAATATATGCTCCCGAGGTAATATATCCCTGGCTGACATAAAGCTTAGTAATCACGTTGGCTGCCTGTACCAGTTGAGCAAAAGAAATCGGTTTGCCAGCAAAGTTGGCGATCGCCTGATTTAGTTCTGCCTGACTAAATACTGTGTTGCCGACAAATTCAAACTTTTTTATAATGATAGTCCCTGGAATATCCAATACGGAACCAGGGAGAGGAGGAGCCTCAAAGGAGCTATCTAGAGGCTTTTCTCGACGAGGTAAAGGTTTAGGTTCCTTTGGTGGAGAAGGCTGTGGAGTTGATGGTTGAAAGTCTTGAGCTTTAACTGGATTAGAATGTAAAGTAGCCAGCAATAGTAACAAACTATAACCAAAAATCCCCTTGTTTTGCTTTAAGCTCAGGGGCTTACCCATAGTAGATCATTCAAACCTATCGATCATTGCTCAATTATGTTACTCAATTTCAGTTGATTTTATATATTGATTTATATATTTAATTGAATATTAGAGTTCTTTTAGATTACAATAATAACCTTGTAATTTAATATAGTATTTAAATTGTAATATTCCGAGCCAAAATTCAATCCTCTATATCTGCGGTAAAGTAATTATGTCTAAATTAAGCTTTTATGTGTCTAGAGCAATAGCATCAACACTAGCTCTATTAGGCTTAGCCTTATTTCCACAGAGGAGTCAAGCTGCTAGTGGAGTAAGCGTAACCTGTAACCAAGATGAAGTGCCAACAGTAATTGCTACTCTATCCAACCAGGAAACATCCCAGGTTACCCGAATTTTATCATTCTTGCCACAATATTTTTCTAAGCAGGAGGCACTTAGCAGCTGCCAAACCACCGCTGAAAAACTAAATACTTTTTATAGCGAGAATCGAATGAACTACCTCGCCAGCGATACCATCAGAGAAAAGCCAGTTGTTTGTGGTGTAGAACGTAGAGGTTTAGGTTGCGATAGCTACAATAGTGTTATTTTGTTTTCTCTACAAGAATCTGTGAGTCCAACTGAACTACTGTACAATATGCTGGGGGAAAATTTCAAAGGTTCTCAGCCCCCTTCATCCCGCACAGTTAGTCGTATCTATAGCGATCTCAGACCCTTTTGGTGGCCATTTGACTACTAGATAGTGGTTTAAGCAACTGTATTAAATAACAAGTTGTCTCTCCACCCAGCTAGCGGCATATTTTTTTGGCTTCTTCAGCTATTTTATAGTCTGGTTTAAACTTAATCGACTGTTTAAATGCAGCAATGCCTGAATCGTATTGTGCCGAATTACAAAAAGTTTTGCCTAAATGAAACCAAGTTTGTGCCGATTGCGCCTTAGATAAGGTCGTATTTTTGAGAATACGTTTAAACTCTTGTTCTGCTTCCAAATAGCGTTGAGCGTTGCTAAGAGAAATACCCTTACCTATTTGAGCAGGAAAATATTTAGGAGAATAGGACATGGCTCGCTCATAAGCATTTATCGCATTCTGATATTGATTTTGTTTGCGGTAGCCGTTACCGAGAAAAGTTAATGCTACGGCAAATTCCCCACCAATATCATTGTTTCCCTTGATTGCCTCTATTTTCTCCAGTACCCCGATTGCTTCCTGAATAGCGTTAATTGATGAGACCTCTTTGTCCATAGCGCTGAGACTCTCACTTTTATTGATTAAAAAAATTGGGTCAGTCTTATTTAAGGCGATCGCTTTGTTAAATGCAGCTACAGCCTCCTCGTAGCGTTGCAGATTGTGTAGAGCTTCTCCTTGACAGTTCCAGGCATAGACAGCAGTAGGATCGATTATGGTGGCAGCCGAACAAGATTCTCGCATCTCTTCGTATTTTTGGATTCCAGCCAGGGCATAGCCTCGATTAGTCCAGGCTTGAAAATAATTACTGTCGATATTTAGCAGCTTATTATATTGCTCAATAGCCTTATTAAATGATTTTTGTTTGAGAAACTCATTTCCTGTTTGAAAAGCGAGTCTGACTGTCATTCGTTTAGCTATGTTGTTAAAAAATATGGTCAGCAAACCGACTAACGCCAGCAAAATCAGGATATTTTGAAATTTCAAAGGATTATCCTTGGCTTGACGATTTGTCTGTGGCGTAACAGTTATCCCTGCCGAGTTTTTCTCTTGAGGGCGACCATCATACTTTGAATTATTTGAATTACTATTTTGATGGTTTAATGCTTCTGCTGCCCAATCAAAATCGAATACTGATTGATATATCGGGTTGGCTGGCACTAGGAGATGTTCTTGCCGAACTACCAGTCCTAAATTAAGTAATTCCTGCTCTTCTTTAGTATCATCCACCAATACAGGTTTAGCTAATATATCTTGATAAAGCAAAAGCAGTTTGTTGGGACTGCACTGCTGATTATTGAGCAAACGAGCTTGAATTGTTTGGAAATGACTGGCAATGCTACTAGCTTTCGCTTCACCAAGTACTTTGGTCCGAACTAAATCATCAATCTGCGATCCTTCTTTTCCAGGAGTAAATACAATTTTATGGTCTGAGATTAGGGTAAATAATTGTTGAGTCAAAAAAGACTTGCCTCCTGTCCAAAACAAAACCCGGTCTAAAGCTATTTCTGGGTAAATATCTTGACCTTCAATTTTGAGCAATTTTCGTTTAATTTTCAAAAAGCCTTCGTGGACTCTTTGGGAGTAATCTTGCTGTTCTACTGATTCTAATAAAGACTCCTTGGTAAAGATGCTAGAGTTTTCGCCTAGACCATCAAGATTGACTGTTGCCAAATTTATCAGCTTTTCTTGCTTAACACTCTGCTTAATATCCCCAACTTTAGCTTGCGCAAGAGACTCTGGCTTCAAATATCTGAGAAAGAAATCTAAGGTGGCTTGTCTCAACCATCCCTTGGCGATCGCTAATTCGCCAAATTTTTGCTCGGTTTGCTTTTGCTCAGTTAAAATTACCTGAATCTGCTGCTCATTTAACAACCCTGCTTGTTTAAGGTATTGACCAATCGGCTGCTTATTTTTCTCCACCAATAAACTAGACCAGCGTTCTGCAAAGAAATCGGCCGTCTTTGAATTAATCTGACCTTGACTAGCTAATATTTCGCCAATTTTTAAACCACGGTGAACCTGCTGCTGTTTTAGAGCTTGCTTTACTTCTTGTACGGATACCAAACCTGCTTGCTGCAAAACTATTCCCAAAGGAACTTGGTTTCGAGGATGAGACACTATAGTTTATGAGGATGGGTTTATATAGGTGAGTTATCAATAAATCGTCTAATATGATAAGCCAGGCGAACAAAACTTACTACTAAATAGAGCGATATTTTGGGAAAAAATAATATTAATTATAGCTTTGAGCAAAGAACACCTTGACTTTGGTATAAGTAATCAGTATTTTATCAACAATTGAATCAAAGTTTAACAATTGTGACCATCCTAAAAATTTTACTTTAAGGAAATGAGTGTTAGCTGCCCAGTAATATACCTTAGTGACATCCCTAATCCTAGCAAAACAAGTGTCTAAAATGCTTACGACAATTTGTGCTGGTGTTTTATTTGAGCGGCAAGCAACAAAAATTTTTGACTAATGCTTAATTTCCCTATTTAATATGCTAGTATTAATTTCGTGGCAAATAAAGGTACATCCTTACAAATCCTTTGAATAACGTTTGGGACTGTAGTTCAGCTGGTTAGAATGCCTGCCTGTCACGCAGGAGGTCGCGGGTTCGAGTCCCGTCAGTCC
>CAVRWR010000045.1:0-44037 GCA_963724445.1 uncultured cyanobacterium
CATCGGCTACCATGTTAGCAGTTTTTGAGGGTCTTTGATTTAGGTTCCGACAATAGAGGCTCGACCTAGGGAGAGGTAAATACGATACCAATACATAGGATTACGACCGAAAACGTGCAGATCGCCTCAAAGGGGACGCCAAATTGTCTTAAATACATTGGCTTCTCTATTTCGTAAGTTTTTCCCACCATATAGGGCATAATAAAGTCAGGACGCAATTGATAAACCTCTGAGTTTTCTTTCAGTTTGATTCGGCGCATCGGGAGTTGCTGTTTACTGGAGACTACCCAATCATGGAAGCAGAAGCCTTGGTCCATTTCTGCGGTCAAAATTTCTGGATACTTAGTATAAAGTTGCAGTAGATAAGCTCTAAAATTGGGGTTATTAGTGATTAGTTGTCGATATTGCCCTTCACTGCTAACGGGTAAACAAATGCTTTTATCTCCTCTGATAGAAACTGCCATGCTTGAATTTGGACTAAAAGTCAATGATCGTGCCTGTTGACTTTACTCAATTAGATTTCGTTTGTCATTCAAGCTCAATTATCCTGAGTATTTATACTACCCACAAAATCCGTTAGAACCAGGCTTTTTAAAAGGATCGGACATTACCAGTCTTGAACAGCTTGGCTTATTCCATAAACAGCAACACCAACTAATGCGCCAGTAATAACTATTTCTGTTGTTTTCATCGCAAATGCAGTGCCGACAACTGCAACCCCAATACCGCCAACTGTATCAGCAGTAACTTTACCTGCCAATGCACCTGCACCTGCTGCTAATAGTAATTCCATAATGGTTTTATTTTTGTAATATTTTAATTATCATACGTTTTTGATATTGCAAATACAAGCTATCATATTGAATTGTTGACGCATAAAGCGACTAGCTGAACAAATATTGTTGTATCTAAAATTTCAATAATATTAGATTTTATTAAGTCAAAAAATGTGCAGTAAAAAACCAAGATAGTTAAACCTTGGCTGTCAATCTTTCTTGCTTAAAAGCGATCGCAATTTAATGATTAAAGTCTCGTTCGATTTGCTTGATGTCTAATTCCGCTGGTTGTGCTTTTTGACCATTACTGCTTTTGGGATTATTTTGAGAAATAACTGACTGCACTCCTTCGATAGTGGAAATCATGCTGCGGGGATCCATAAACATCACCTTGCTGCTTTCGCTGTTGCCAATTTCTTTACCCATCTCCAGATAATTTTGCGCTAAAAGAAACTGTAACGCTTCGCGAGCATTGGGATCGGTGTTAAGCTTTTCCATAACAATTTTCATTGCTTCGGCAGTTGCTTCGGCTTTTAGAATTTGTTCTTGACGTTCACCCTGTGCCTTAAGGATAATTGACTGCTGTTCGGCTTCTGCATTCAAAATAGCTGCTTTCTTGGCTGATTCTGCCTCTAATAATCTTGCTTGAGCATTACCCTGTGCCGAGTTGATTGCCGAGTCGCGATGTCCTTCCGAAGTAAGAATGTTGGCGCGTTTTTGTCTTTCGGCTGTCATTTGTAATTCCATTGAATCCTGTACAGCTTTAGAAGGCATAATGTCTCGTAATTCTACCCTGGTTACTTTTACTCCCCAAGGATCTGTAGCTATATCTAACTCACGCAAAAGAATTTCATTGATTTCCGTACGAGCAGTAAAAGTCTGATCCAATTCTAGTTGACCCATTTCCGAGCGAATTTGAGTCAAAACCATATTTACCATCGCATCCCGTAAGTTTTCAACTTTATAAAAAGCCTTGTACATATCCATGATGCGCCAGTAAACTACTGCATCTACAGTAATGCTGACGTTATCGCGAGTAATACAGGATTGAGCGGGAACATCTAGTACTTTTTCTTTGATAGTGTCTTTGTAAACAACTTTGTCGATGAAGGGAGTCACAAAGTTTAAGCCAGGTTCTAATTTCTTTTTGTAGCTACCCAAACTTTCAACTAAATATTCTTCTTTCTCTTTAACAATTTTGACCGATCCTGCCAAGGTGGAAGAACCTAATAGTAATAAGATTAAGGTTAGAAACTGTCCCATAAGTAACTTCTCCTGAAGATTTATTTAATATTGCTTTAGTTATACTCTTTTCTTATGATGCCCAATCAGGCTTGCTTACCTACTTTGCCTATTCATGTTCATGGTCGATCATTCTGCTGGGCAGAACGATTAAAGTGTTTCCTTGCTTACGAACTATGTAAACAGGTTCATTAGGTGCAATATCTCTGGTTTCGTCGGCACATTTTGCTCGCCAAGAATTTCCCTCATATAAAACTCTTCCTGCGCTTCCTGCGGGAATACCGCTAATGGCTGTTGCCTCTAAGTCGTCTCCTGTAATTGATATTTTGCGCTTAGGTGTAAACATCCGTCGTGAAAGAAAAGTCAATGCTGTAGAAAATAGCAGCCATAAACCCACCAATAAAATATATTGTGGCAAAAACAAAGACACTACTGCCACCAATAGAGCAGCAACGCCCATCATGAAGCTGACAAATGCCGTGGGGAAAATAAATTCCATTGAACAAAGAATCCCCCCGACGATTATCCAAAAAATAGTCGGATTAACCATAAATAATTGATTTTGATTGCCAGAGAATAGGATATTTCAGCTTGAAATAATTTCATCAAGAATTGTTTAATCTATTCCAATTTTAGCCATTGCACCCAAGATGACAAATAGGATATTTTTCTTATTATGATGCTAACTAAAACGGCACTGTAACTAATTAAATAGCACAATGCCAATTATTTTATCTATTAGATTTATTAAATTTATCTTGTTTCAAGAAGTGTGTTGCTGACTAGCAAAAGTTAAGAATGATCCCAATCAGGTTTAATTGACTTGCGGTGATTTAGATAGCGATCGATCGCCATTGCTGCAATACAACCATCTCCCGCAGCCACTACCGCCTGTTTATAAGGAGTGTTACGAATATCACCGATCGCCCAAACTCCAGGAACGTTGGTAGCCATATCTTCATCTACTTTTACACCACCATCGGCATTATATTCCACCTGATCGCCAGCAAAGTCAGTAATGGGTTTGGAACCGTTTTGGTAGACAAATACGCCTTCTACTTCTAAAGACAAAGGCTCAGGAGCATCTTTCTGCTTAAGCTTGACTCCTGTTACTCCTGCATCACCACCTTCGATTGCCGCTAAACGAGAGCGTCGCCAGTGCTTGACATTGGACATAGTAAGCAAATCCTGAGCATGATAATCATCTTTTCCAGGATCTTTAAAAGTAATCCAGTGAACCATGGAGGCAAACTTAGTCAGAAATTGCGCTTCTTCAATGGCTTCGGGATTTAAACCCACTACCGCCACTTCGCGATCGCGATAGAAAGCCCCATCACAGGTAGCACAGTAGCTAACTCCCCGTCCCAAAAATTCTGATTCTCCTTCAAAAGAAGCCCCGCTACGCCCCATTGCTCCAGTAGCTAATACCAAAGCTCTGCCGCTGAAAGTGCCTTCTGGAGTATAGACTTTCTTCATTTCACCACTAACGTCAATCCCAAAAACCTGAGCGCGCTGATAGGAGGTACCATACTCAACTGCCTGATTCCTCATGCTATCGAGTAATTCCTCTCCACTCATTTCCCCTGTCACTCCAGGATAGTTAGCAATTTTATGGGTAATAGCCAATGCCCCCACCGCAGGATTTTTGTCTAGAATAACGGTCTTGAGATTGGCTCTTGATGTGTAGAGCGCACAAGTACAGCCCGCTGGACCTCCTCCGATAATAACAACATCAAATTCGTGTGTTTCCAAAATGCCAATCCCCAGTTGATTGTTAAACTAATACATATATTGTATTCAGGATACATCTGCCTTGGGTCTAGTTACAAATATTCTAGTTAAAAGTACATAGTTTTGTGACAGGATTTATCTGTTTATTGTCTGATGGTAAATAAGGTTCCCCAGCTCAAGCAAATTGCCGATTCTCAACCATATCCGCTAATATTTGCTACTGTCAGTGGCGCGCATTTATACGGTTTTGCGTCCCACGATTCTGATTACGATTTAAGGGGAAGTCACGTTTTACCTTTGCAGCAAATAGTTGGCTTATATCCTTCACCAGAAACTATCGAAGTATCAAAAATCACAGATGATTTAGAGTTAGATTTAGTGACTCATGATGTTCAGAAGTTTTTTAATTTATTGCTTAAAAGAAATGGTTATGTTTTAGAGCAGCTATACTCTCCCTTAATTGTCCATACCACTCCCGAACACGAAGAGTTAAAAGAAATTTCCTTAAGCTGTATTACTCGCCACCATGTTAATCACTATCTAGGCTTTGCCAAAACCCAGTGGCGATTGTTTACTAAGGAGTATCCGCCGAAAGTAAAACCTTTACTATATTTATATCGAGTATTGCTTACTGGCATCTATTTGATGCAAACTGGCAAAATTGAAGCTAATCTCAATCTGCTCAATCAAGAATTTAATCTGTCATATATTCCTGAGTTGGTTGCGCAGAAAACTGCTGGAATAGAAAAAGCAAAAATTGAGAATATTAATCTAGAATTTCATCAAGCAGAATACGATCGCCTAAGAGAAGAATTAGCATTATCTTCCCAGAACAGCCATCTTCCTGATACCCCAACGGCAAAACCAGCCCTTAACGATCTTTTAATCAGAATTCGCTTAAATAATTACTAATTACTAAATAGAGACTAAAATTATCCCTGGTGGGCAAAGATGATCGATTCTGATTGATGGTAAGGTTGTTTTTTGCCCACCCTACGATTGTTTTAAAGCTTTTCGGTATTCCCACCTTTGACCCAGCCTTCTTGACCATTCCAGGGGAGTCTAACTCGTTGCCAATTACCGTCTGCTGAATCTTCAAGAATAATAATGTTCGCTTTAGATTCAATTCCGCCTACTCGCTCGGCATCAACACCTGGTTCCGCTCTGAGACTTAGACCTTCGGGCCAGGTTACTACTGCACGATAGGCATTGGGAGGAAGTTCAACTTCAGGCTCGGGTTCGGGTTCGGGTTTTTCTGGTTTTTCTGTCTTCTGTTCCACGGTTTCTGGTGAACGATCGAGAGTATTAGCTTCTAATGGCTCAATCTCGGTTGAGGGATCGGCTCGATCTGGAATAGCTTTTGGAGCAACTTTTGCCTCGGGAAATGCTGGTTTTTTGGGCAACACGGACATTTTTTTATAGTAAGCAAAGATTAAGGTTCCTGATATTCCTACTATCAGGCTGATACCTAGAATAAAGCCTAAGATAAACTGGACAGTTGCTGACAAACGTTGGGAAAAAATAGATTTGGTCATCCTCTAATTAAGTTGACTCTGAATGCGATCGCTTAAATCATTATTTTTGGAAGCTAAACGAGCCTTTCCCGCCGCCACCCACTTTTGCAAGAATTCAATTTGCTCTTGCGCCGTCTTGGCTAAAGGAACGATTTGACTAGCCGCCTCTAGAATATCATCCGTCGTGAAGTCCCGATTTTGACTAAAGCCAATGTGCATTGCCTCAATGATAGTTTGCTCAATTTCTGCCCCAGAAAAGTCTGGTGTTTCATATGCTAACCGCTTAGCATCGTAATTGCCTAGATTATGAGGGCGTAATTTTGCCAAGTGTACCCGAAAAATTGCTTCTCGTTCTGTTTCGTTGGGCAATCCGACAAAAAATATTTCGTCAAACCTTCCTTTTCGCAACATTTCAGGCGGTAAAGTCCGAATATTATTCGCTGTTGCTACGACAAATACGGGAGTTTTCTTTTCGGCTAACCAATTGATAAATGTACCAAAGACACGGCTGGTAGTGCCAGAGTCACCCTTGCCGTCTACTCCAGCAAACCCTTTATCTATCTCGTCAATCCACAGAATACAGGGTGCTAATGCTTCTGCCAGCTCAATAGTTTGACGGGTACGGGATTCTGATTCACCGACTAAACCTGCAAACAAACGCCCCACATCTAGACGCAGTAGGGGTAAATGCCAATGGTGAGCGATCGCTTTTGCCGTTAAGGATTTTCCTGTTCCCTGAATTCCTACCAGCAACAGTCCCCTGGGGTTTGGCAAACCATAGGCTCTCGCCTGTTCACTAAACGCACCTCCACGGCGCAATAGCCAGCTTTTAAGGTTGTCTAGCCCACCAATATCAGAAATCTGTTCCGTAGCGGGATAGTAGTCTAAAATTTGCGTCTGGCGTATGGACTGGCGTTTTTCTTCGAGAATTAATTCGACATCATCCTCTTCGAGCTTACCGCTAGTGGCGATCGCTCTGGTTAAAACTCTTCTAATTCTTTCTAAAGATAGTCCTTGTGCCGCGCGCACCAGCTCATCTAGTAGTTGTTCGGACAAATCTTGATTAGTTCCCGAAATTAAACGTTTTATTTCAGTTGCGATTTCTGGTGCAGTCGGTAAGGCAAATTCAACTACGGTAATAACTTCCGATAACTCTTCAGGGATTTGTACTTGGGGGGCAATAATAATAATATTTTTGGGCTGAGACTTTAAAGTTCTCGCTAAATTACGTAACTCGCGGGAAACGGCAATGTCTTCTAAAAAACGCTGAAAATCCCGCAAAATAAAGACAGCGCCAGCATTTTTAGGCATGTTGCTGATAAATTCTAATGCCTGTAGCGGATTACGTATACCAAAGCCAGCATTGTTAGGATTTTCCTGATAGCCATTAACAAAATCCCAGATATAAACATTACGCTTGCCTAATTTTTCCGTAGCGCTGGAGATTGCCTTTTCGGCTCTTTCTTCTTCCCTAGTCGGGAGATAGATTAGGGGATAACAGGCGCGTAATAAGAGAGAAAATTCTTCGTTGAAGTTCATTATCGAGATTATATAATTGCTTGTTTGAGAAAAATTATCCTATTCTTAATATTAAGCTTGATAGTGAATTAGCTGTATTCGAGTTTATCTGTATTTTGGCTTTTAAAAGTCTGCTGCATAATCTAAACCATTGAACTTAGATCCTATATTTTGGATACTTAATGCCCACAATAGATTATTTACGAATTAGTTTAATAGATAAGTGTAATTTTCGTTGCCAATACTGTATGCCAGAGGGGACAAAGTTTGATTATGTCCTCAATCATGAGTTATTGACTAATCAAGAGATTATTTCTTTGTTGGCTCAAGTCTTTATTCCCCTGGGTTTTACGAAGTTTCGTCTTACGGGTGGGGAGCCTTTATTAAGACCAGGATTAGTAGATTTAGTTAGAGCGATCGCCCAACTTCCTGAAACAGAAGACCTGGCTTTGACTACTAATGCCTTCTTGCTAAAAGATTTGGCACAGCCCCTGTATGACGCAGGTTTGAGACGGATAAACATCAGCTTGGATTCCTTGAACCCCAAAACTTTTGATCGGATTACTGGTAATCATGGGCGAAGTCGTTGGCAGCAAACTTGGTCGGGTATCCAGGCAGCACATCAGGTAGGATTCGATCCTTTAAAGCTAAATGTGGTGGTAATTCCAGGTTTAAACGATCGCGAAGTATTAGACTTGGCAGAATTGACGATCGACCGCCAATGGCATGTCCGTTTTATCGAATTTATGCCTATCGGTAATCCCGAATTATTTGGCGATAAGGCTTGGATTGATTCGGCAGAGTTGCGTCGGCAAATAAGTCAAAAATGGGGCTTAGTCGAATCGAATATTAGAGGGAATGGTCCTGCCGATGTCTTTCAAATTCCTGGAGCGCAGGGAACAGTCGGCTTTATTTCCCAGATGTCAGAATGCTTTTGCGATCGCTGTAACCGCGTAAGGTTATCGGCAGATGGCTGGCTTCGCCCTTGTCTACTCAACGAAACGGGTCAAGTCGATCTCAAAACTGCCCTGCGAAGCGGCGTAGAAATGGCAGAATTGCAAACTCAAGTTAATCAGCTACTGCTGCTCAAGCCAGAAATAAACTTCAAAGAGCGGGACTCTGGTACTGATGGAAACTATACTCGTACCATGTCCCAAATTGGCGGATAAATTTGGCAATTGGCAATGAGCAATGAACAATTTTAGCTAGATAAGCTATTGTTCATTGTTCAGCGACACATTAAGCCATTCTGGAATAGTACTCAACTACGAGTAGTTCATTTACCTGAAGTGCTACCCATTCTCGTTCAATCTTGCCGTTAACTTTCCCAGTCAAAGCAGCCTTATCAAATTCGAGGTGACTGGGTAAATTAGCTAAACCAGGATATTCCATATTGGTTTCCACTAGTTGGCGAGAGCGATCGCGATCTCTTACCTTAATTACATCTCCAGAACGACACTGGTAACTAGCTACATCTACCACGCGATCATTTACTGTGATATGTCCGTGGTTTACTAACTGACGGGCTGCGGGAATAGTCCCAGCCATGCCTAAACGAAAAATGGTGTTGTCCAGGCGCATTTCTAGTAACTCTAACAAAGTTTGTCCAGTAGAACCAGCTACCCGACGAGCTTTACGTACATAACGGACTAATTGCTTTTCCGTAATTCCGTAGTTAAAGCGTAACTTTTGCTTTTCTTCCAAGCGAATAGCGTATTCAGAACGTTTGCGACGGCTCTGACCATGCTGTCCAGGTGGATAAGCTTTACGGGCGCTCTTTCTAGTTAGACCAGGCAAATCCCCTAAACGGCGAACGATCCGCAAACGCGGACCTCTATAGCGAGACATATATTATTTCCTCTCTAGATTAAAGTTATGAAATATCTCCAAATATATCATTATACACGAGTCTGGAGATGCTATCGACAAAGACTGAAGTTATTTTAGCTGCTAATTAGCTGATGATTTTAGGTCGGAGAACTACAGTAAAAAAGTGAGTCAGCATAACTAACTCACCGCTAAAAACCATAGTTTTAGGCTTAAATAGTTTTAAACTAGCTAGCTTTGACGAAGCTAACATCACGATCTTTAGTTTCCCAGAACATGTTATGAATCTTCTGAACTGCATCCATTAATTCGTTGGCGTGTTCAGTACTAACTTCCACTTTACAGGCAGAACAAAGCTTAGCAGCCTTCCAAAAAGTGTCATGTAGATCGGGATATTTCTCTAAATGCACTGGGCTTAAAGTAGTCTGTCCAAAGGATCAGTAGGTCTTCCTTGGTTTTCTGAGCTTGCTCCTCTTTAATCGCTACATAACGAGATAAAGTATTGTGATAAGTAATCATCGCTGCTTTATCATCATGAGAAGGGGCTTCTAGATCCATGATTTTTTTAGTCATGGAGACTACAGCTTCTGCTGTAATACGAGCCGATGCAGGATCGTATACACCGCAAGGACCATCACAATGAGCATGAACTTTAGGTGCGGTCGAGAAATTTTTGATTTGTGAAATAACTTGTTTCAGCATCATAATTTATAGTGTTCGCTTTATAGAATGTGCTTCCGTAAACGAATTTAATCAGAACGGCAATAGGTTGAGATAAGAACTTTTTCTGTCTTGACAAAAGAGATAAATCCCTAGGAAGTTATCTCTTTTGCTCTATCGATCTTTAGCTTAGTTCGATTTAGGGTTGCTTTGCAAGATGCCCAATCTTAAGCTTTCATAACTCGATCGATTACCAGCCAGCTAATTACCAGCTATCGGGTCTACTTTGTCAATAACGCTCAGACTGCCATCTTCACCTACCTGCCAAACGTCATAGCTGCCGACAACATCTCCGTTTTCGTCAATATCGACATTACCGCTAGCACCCTGAAAATTTATATCTTCTCCTTTACGGACTAGTTCCATCGCTTCACAGGCATCGCTAACTTCCGTTCCAGGAGCATTAGCCACTTCTAAAATTTTACTTTTGATTCCTTCTCCTGTATTGGCATCGCTGGCTTCGGCTGCTAGCATCATCAAAACTGCTGCGTCCCAGTTATGAGGAACATATGCCGTTAGCTCTTTACCTACTTTTTCATTCCATAGAGTAGTGAATTCTTTTAATGCCGGACCATTCGCCCCAGGCACAGTACCCAATGCTCCAGCGATAATAGATTTCCCATCAGCAGTTTTGCCTACCTGGGTAACAAAATCAGGCGAGTATACGCCATCCGTAAGTAAAACAGTTACGCCATCGGTCAATCCTTGTTCAAAAGCCGACTTTAATAATAGACTGCCAGTTTCGGCATATAGTATTGCTGCTACAGCATCAGGTTTGGGTTTCGTATCAAAAGCCTTTTTTGCCTCACTATCAAGGGTTGCCGCTTTAGCATCATAGCGAGTAGAAGTTCCCACAATCTTGCCCCCACGCTCCTGAAAGGCTTTGACAAACTGTTCTTCAAATCCCACACCATAATCATTATTGATGGCCACAGTGGAAACATTTTTAAATCCCTGTTTTTGTGCCAATGCTGCAAGAGCCTGAGATTGATAGGTATCAGGTGGAGCAGTCCGCGCCCAATAGCCATTGAATTCCCCGTTTTGCGCCCGTTCGGTAAACACAGGACTAGTACTACCAGGTGACACCATCATCACCTTATTCCGTACAGCTATATCTACAGCAGCTCCAGATACGCTACTGGCAAAGGCTCCAACCACTCCAGCAACCTTATCTACTTCAGCTAATTTCGTCATGGCGGTGCTACCAGCGCTGGGATCGGTCTGACTATCCTCGTTCACTAGACTAACCTGACCTTCGTTGACACCTCCGCACTCATTAATTGTGTCTACAGCAAGCTGTACTGCTGCGGGCCAGTTTTGTCCTATAGAAGAGAGATCCCCTGTAGTGGGAGATAGAGTGCCAAGCTTAAGACCGTTGTCGTTACCACCTGTATCTCCTCCTTGGCAAGAGGTTAGTAGTACCCCAGCACCTAAGGACATCAGAGCCAACATAATTGAGGAGTAAAAGCGATCGCCAAAATATTCAGGGCGATCGCTTCTATTTTTCCAGCTAAATCTTTTCATATCTAATCTAAATCTTCTTTAGTTCCAGTCAAGGTTTAATAGATTGGAATTGTACTCGATAAATTAAATATGTTCAGTCTAATTAACAAAAAAACAGCAAAAAAAAGCTGTTTTTATCAGTGTGAATTTGATTTAAACTTAGTACGGAGAGGGGGGGATTCGAACCCCCGATGAAGTTTACACCCCATAACTCCTTAGCAGGGAGCCGCTTTCAACCGCTCAGCCACCTCTCCAAAGATCTCGTTAGAGCTTATCGATTTTGAATTATAACAGATTTATTTCGGCTGTAGGGAAAAACTTAGATCGGTTGAAATCTAGAAAATATCAAAAAAATCGATCTTAGTAAAGATGATCTAATTCAATCTTATCGATCGCCCTGGAGATTTAACTTTTTTCCTAGGCGATCGCATTTACCGAAATTGCCTGAGTTAAATGTAATCCTGTAAGGCTTTCACTTCTAAGGGTTCGGATTGTAATGAACGAATAGCTGCCACAGTCGCTTTTGCCCCTGCAATAGTAGTAATAATTGGCAGTTTATAGTCTAGTGCCATCCTCCTAATCAGTTGGGCATCGGTCTGCGATTCTTCTCCCGTCGGCGTATTAATAATTAGCTGAATCTGATTATTTTTGATGGAATCAGCAACATTAGGACGACCTTCATGTAGCTTA
This sequence comes from uncultured cyanobacterium, assembly GCA_963724445.1. GTDB lineage: Bacteria > Cyanobacteriota > Cyanobacteriia > Cyanobacteriales > Xenococcaceae > Waterburya. The sequence goes on from CAVRWR010000045.1 coordinate 11,522, forward strand.
AGAACTAAATCGACATCCTCGATACCGCTTTCTAATAACGCTTGCTGGGTTCCTGAGGTGGCAACGATCTTAAAGCCTAAATCAATGAAGTCTTTTACCACAGGAACGATCGCTGTTTTATCCCGTTCATTCATGGAGACAAACACTGTTCCAGTTAAGGCTAATTCTACTCCTGCGCCAATTTCAGCTTTAGCAAAGGCTTTGCCAAAGTCGCTATCAATTCCCATTACTTCTCCTGTGGAGCGCATTTCAGGACCTAAAAGAGTATCGGTACTAGGAAATTTATTAAAGGGCAACACCGCCTCTTTGACGGCAACATGTTTGGGTATGACTTCTTTGGTTACCCCCAAAGACTCTAGGCTTTTTCCTGACATTACCAAAGAAGCAATTTTCGCCAAGGGTACGCCAGTGGCTTTGGACACGTAGGGTACAGTCCGAGAAGCGCGGGGATTGGCTTCAATAATAAATACCTGCTCTCCCTGCACCGCATATTGAATATTGATCAACCCCACTACCTTCAAAGCTTGCGCTAATTTTTCTGTCCACTGACGAATAATGGCGATCGCCGATTCAGGCAAGGAATTGTAAGGAATAGAACAGGCTGAATCCCCTGAATGTATTCCTGCTTGTTCGATGTGTTCCATAATACCGCCGATAACCACTTTTCCACTATGGTCACACAGGGCATCCACATCCACCTCGATCGCATTTTCGAGGAATTTGTCAATTAAAATAGGATGATCGGGTTCAACCTGTACTGCGTAGGTCATATAGTGTTTGAGGTCAGCATCGGAATAGACAATTTCCATGGCTCTTCCTCCCAAAACATAGGAAGGACGCACCACTACGGGATAAGAAATGCGGTTGGCAATTTTTAGTGATTCTTCGTAGCTGCGAGCAAGTCCATTAGGCGGCTGTTTGATCTCTAGTTCCCGCAATATTTTCTCAAATCTTTCTCGATCCTCAGCAGCATCAATTGAATCAGGAGATGTCCCCCAGATTTTGGGTGTGGGAGATTTCGGTACTAGGGGATTGGTGGAATCTTCTAGATATTGCTGTAAAGGAATAGCCAATTTAAGGGGAGTTTGTCCGCCAAACTGCACGATAATTCCTGTGGGATTTTCGGCTTCAATAATGTTCAGTACATCTTCTTTGGTCAAGGGTTCAAAGTAGAGGCGATCGCTGGTATCGTAGTCGGTAGATACGGTTTCAGGATTGGAGTTAACCATGATCGTTTCGTATCCTGCATCAGTAAGAGAGAAAGCTGCATGGCAACAGCAATAGTCAAACTCGATTCCCTGTCCGATACGGTTAGGACCACCCCCTAAGATCATTACCTTGGCTTTATCGGTCGGAGTAATTTCTGATTCTCCCTCTTCGTAGGTGGAGTAGTAATAGGGAGTAAATGCTTCAAATTCCGCTGCACAAGTGTCTACTAGCTTATATACAGGAATAATTCCTAGTTTTTGGCGATATGCTCTTACTTCATCTTCGTTGGTTTTTGTGGCAAAGGCGATTTGGCGATCGCAAAATCCCTGTTGTTTGACGAAGCGCATCTGTTCGGCGGAAATTTTATTAAGACGACTGCCTTTAAGAAACTTCTCTGTTTGCAGTAGCTCCTGCATCTTATCCAAAAACCACGGATCGATCGCCGTTAGCTGATGGATTTCTTCGGTGGTCATGCCTAGCTTAAAACCTTGATAGATATTAAAGATCCTGTCAGGGTTGGGAGTACGCAGGCTAGAGCGTACCTGGGGAATTGAGGGGAGAATTTCTTGGCGATCGCAACCAAAGCCATAGCGACCTGTTTCTAGCGATCTTAGCGCTTTTTGAAAAGACTCGTTAAAGGTTCTGCCAATTGCCATTGCTTCACCGACAGACTTCATTTGGGTAGTTAGGATCGGTTTTGTTCCAGGAAACTTCTCAAAGGCAAAACGGGGAACTTTCGTCACTACATAATCAATAGTCGGTTCAAAGGAAGCAGGGGTTTTTTGCGTAATATCATTAGAAATTTCATTGAGGCGATAGCCTACTGCTAATTTAGCGGCAAATTTGGCGATCGGGAAACCTGTTGCTTTAGAAGCCAATGCCGAAGAACGGGAAACGCGAGGATTCATTTCAATAACAATTACGTCTCCGTTGAGGGGATTAATCGCAAACTGAATATTCGATCCCCCTGTTTCTACGCCAATTTCGCGAATAATTGCCAGAGAATAGTCTCGTAAACGCTGATACTCTTTATCTGTGAGTGTTTGAGCTGGGGCAACGGTGATCGAATCTCCCGTATGTACCCCCATCGGATCGAGGTTTTCGATCGAACAAATAATTACTACGTTGTCGGCTAGATCGCGCATTACTTCTAGCTCATATTCTTTCCAACCTAGCAAGGACTTATCAACTAGAATTTGATTAACAGGAGAGGCATCAATACCTGTTACTGACATCTGCTCATATTCTTCCTGATTGTAGGCAATGCCCCCGCCTGTACCTCCCATAGTAAAGGCTGGACGAATGATCAAGGGATAGCTACCGATTTCTTGGGCGATTTTTTTGGCTTCTTCTAGGTTGTTGGCAATACCCGACGGACACATCGGCACACCAATTTTTTCCATTGCCTCTTTAAATAACAGCCGATCTTCTGCCTTTTCAATGGCTGGCAATTTTGCTCCAATCAGCTCAACACCATACTTTTCTAAGACACCACTCTTTGCTAGAGACACTGCAATGTTTAAGGCAGTTTGTCCTCCCATGGTTGGTAGCAAGGCATCTGGCTTTTCCTTGGCAATAACTTTCTCTACTATTTCTGGAGTCAAAGGTTCAATATAAGTTCGATTTGCCATTTCAGGATCGGTCATAATTGAAGCGGGATTGGAATTGACCAAAATTACTTCATATCCTTCTTCTCGCAAAGCTTTACAGGCTTGTGTTCCAGAATAGTCAAATTCACAAGCTTGTCCAATCACTATTGGACCAGAACCAAGAAGTAAGATTTTGTGGAGATCGTTGCGACGGGGCATATTACTCTGTCTCTTGCCTAACTATACTGCTAGGGTTTAATTGTATAGTTTCTCGACCCCATAAAGAGTATCACTTTTATCTACATTTAATGACTTGCTGTTATATGCAAAGATGTTAGGCTCTACTTTTTCTAAGATTTGGTGTATTTGAATACAGATTGCCAGAAAATAGCTCTAAATCTAGATAATATTCATCAGGTTTTTCTCTCATAAATGATTTTGTTTAGATTTGGCTTTCTCATAATCGACAAGCTGACTGATTGAGTATGGGATCTAAACAAAAAGTTCCCAGCAACCAGCAATAAGCAATAAATGCATCGTTAATCTGTAAAAAATGCCTGAGCCATACTGAATCTATTATTGAGTTTTGTAACAATCAATTGGGATCGTTAATAATTGTTGAAGATTATTGACATTGTTGTTAGCTTATGGGTGCAAACAAAGAAAGAGGAAAAATGATGACTTTTTCACCAGCAGCGATCGCTCTAATTGCAGTTTTGGTAACTGGTTACGTGATGGGAGTTAGTTTAGGAACGGTAGCCTATTTTGCCAACGAAAAAGACTATTAAACTGCCAGGTTTAATAGTCTAGTTAAGATGATTTTGCTTTAAATTTAGATGCAGCTAGCTGTCTTCGTAAGATTAGTCTGGCTGCATTTTATCTAGACTATTCTAAAATAAATAACCATAATTTCACAGATTATCAGGCAATATCCTGAAAAAATTCTCACAATCTTTAGTTTAATTTAATATTTTTGATTGTTTTATATCTCTTGATAAAATGATCGGGTTCTAAATAATTGGGATAAATTGAGTGTCTACAGAGAAAAAAGTAGGCTGGTGGGAAAATGTCCTTCAACTAGATGGTTCTGTAGTTAAAACTATTTTGCCGCGAATTCTATTTTTTAGTATTTTTGCCGCTTTGGTCTGTTTTTCAAAATATTGGCAAGGTAAACCTGAGTTTTTGCTGCACATCGGCGAGTTAACTAGTAACGTAGTCTATAATTTAGTCCTTGGTTTGCTATTGGTGTTCCGTACGAATACTTCCTATGAAAGATTTTGGGATGGCAGGAAATCTTTGGGAATGCTGGTAGTAAACATTCGTAATCTGTCTCGTTCGATTCGCCTGAGTATTCCAGAGGATGATGCGGCTCAACGGGAAAAAAAAGCTGCCGTTTTAAAACTCTTGACTGCTTTTGCCATAGCCACGAAATTACAGTTACGAGGAGAAGCTGCTGACGATCAACTTAAAGCACTGTTAAATGAAACACAGGCTAAAGAAATAGATTCTGCCAAACGTTTGTCTTTGCAAATTTCCTTGTGGATTGGAGAATATTTTCAGCAGCAGTTTGAGCTTGGCAAGATAGATAGCTATCAAAGGATCGAAATGAACAGTTTGCTAAACAATATGATTGAGGGGTTGAGCGGTTGTGAACGTGTCTCTAGAACTCCTTTACCGATTGCCTATAGTATTTATCTCAAACGGCTGATCTTGATTTACTGTTTAGGATTGCCCTTTAATCTCATTCAAAGGATGCATTGGTGGGCGATATTGGTGACTGCGGTTGTCAGCTTTATTTTGTTGGGTTTAGAAGAAGTCGGCAGGGAATTAGAAAATCCTTTCCTTTATAGTATTAATGATTTGCCAGTAGATAATCTTTGTCAGAATATTGCTGCTGATGTAGAAAGTATAGCCAGTTTTGATTCAGCAGACTTTTCGTCCTTAACCTAAGATAATTTAAAGAAGTTCGTTTCTCCTACAATACTCAATTGCTGCCAGATACAATAGTAAAGCTTCTTTTGATATTAGGTATAAATGAGTAAAAAAATATTTTCTTGGCTAGGGTTAGCCTTATTTACAGTTTTATTATCCTTTACCGTGCGCTCAAATGCGATCGCAGATACTCCCAAACACTACACAGAATTAAAATTTGACCCTCTGCCAGAAATTGAGCTGCCTGAATACGAAAGATACGAACTAGATAACGGTATGGTGGTATATCTGCTAGAAGATCGAGATTTACCCTTGATTAGCGGCACGGCAATTATCCGCACGGGTTCGCGTTATGAACCAGCGAACAAAATTGGTTTAGCTGGGTTAACTGGAACATTAATCCGTGGTGGTGGAACAAAAAATCATCCTGCTGACAAGTTAAATTCCCTTCTCGAACAGAAAGCTGCTAGCGTCGAGACAAGCATTGAAAGTACATCTGGTAATGCTAGCTTTGATACCCTCACCGAAGATTTAGAGACAGTATTTCCCCTATTTACTGAAGTGCTGCGTCAACCAGCCTTTGAACCAAATAAATTTGCGATCGCCAAAAATCAGCAGCAGGGGGCAATTTCTCGTCGTAATGATGATCCTGGAGAAATTGCCGATCGCGAATTTAATAAAGTTATTTACGGTGAAACTAGTCCCTATGCTCGCACCATTGAGTACGAGACTTTAGACAACATTTCCCGTCAAGATGCCGTTGATTTTTATCAAACTTATGTGCGTCCTGAAAATATTATTCTGGGTATCGTGGGGGACTTTGAAACAGATGCCATGATCGAACGGGTGCAGAATGCCTTTGGGGATTGGCAAATAGATACTCCTGCGCCAGCTTTAGAACCGCCAGTAGCTAGTCAAAAATATGACCAGGGAATTTTTGCCATAAATCGCCCTCAACAGACTCAGAGCAACATTCTTCTGGGACACATTGGAGGTCAATTTAGTAGTCCTGACTATCCCGCCTTGAGCGTCTTAAATGGCGTTTTAAACGGTTTTGGTGGACGACTCTTTAACGAAGTGCGATCGCGGCAAGGTTTAGCATATAGTGTTTATGGCTCGTGGAGTCCAAGTTATGATTTCGATGGCATGTTTATCGCTGGAGGACAAACTCAAACTAATAATACCGTTCCTTTCATCAAAGCGGTTGTCCAAGAAATTAAACAACTGCGTACTGAACTTGTTAGTGAAACAGAATTGGCAAATGCAAAAGAGTCAATTCTCAACTCCTTTGTGTTTAATTTTCAAAATCCCAGTCAGACTCTATCTCGACTAATGCGCTATGAATATTTCGACTATCCCGAAGATTTCATTTTTAACTATCAAACTCAGGTGCAAAATACTAGTAGAGAAGATATTCAAGATGTTGCCCAAGAATATCTTCACCCAGAGCAGATAGTAACCCTTGTAGTCGGAAATATTCAGGCAATGAAGCCGACCCTCGATAGTCTAGAACAGGAGATTAATTTAGTCGATGTATCTATTCCTCAACCTGCTCAAAGCTAATTTCTCAAACTAGATTCAGTAAGAAAATAGTAAAAAAGTATGTCTTGCAACATACTTTTTTATTGGCAAAATGGGTAAGAGAAAGAAAATTAGTTCTTTTGTTCAAGCTTAGTGGGAAAATAATCGCTGTATTTTTCCTGGTCGTAATAGTAAAGAGTGCGAATAGGATAAGGAATACTAATCTCCGCATCATCTAAAGCCTTCTTAATCGCAATCATAGCTTTAGTTTGTACATTTCGCAGCTGTTTCTGCGGTGAATTAGACCAGTAGCGAACTATAAAATCAATCGAGCTATCGCCAAAATTCACCACATCAATTTCAGGAGGTGGCTCTTCGATCACTCCTGGAACACTAGCTATAGTTTGCTCTAAAAGCTTACTTGCCTGTGGTAAGGAAGTATTATAATCGACTCCCACTGCTAGATCTGTGCGTCGATGAGTATAAGCGGTAACTACCTTCACCGCATCTGTAAATACCGTGGAATTTGGTAATAATACTCGTTCTCCGTTATAGGTGCGTATTTTAGTAGTACGAATACTGATATTTTCAACTTTACCTTGATAGTCGCCAATTTCCACCTCATCCCCAATGCGAAATGGTTCTTCTACTAGCAAGATGATTCCCGCCAAAAAGTTTTTGAAAATATCCTGAAACGCGAAACCAATTGCTACTGAACCAATTCCTAGAGTAGCAATAATGTCTCCTAGTTCAAAACCAGGAAATGCTAAAACGCAAGCCAGCAAAATTCCCACTGTCCAAATCCCAATGCGGCAGACTTTTCTGAGCAGCAGCAGTAATGAGGTACTTTTGATAGTTCTCGATCCAGCCTGATCGACAATTTTTAGTATTAGCTTTACAGCATATCTAGTCAGAAAAAGCACGATCAAAGCACCCAGTAAACCAGGAATTGATTCTAAGGCTCTTTCTAACAACTTCAACAGAACTTCAACAATAGTATTGATAATTTTAGGCATGGTTTCTCTGCTTTTAATGAGATCCAAATATATGTTCTAACACTTTTAATTGCTAGCATCGCTTACATAAGGCTTGGAAGACTTTCAAAATCCGAGAAACTCGTCTTATTCCATGGCAAACCATCGATTTTGCAGCTTGGTAAATTTCCCTACGTGAAATTAACTAAAGAATACGTTGAGTATGTCCTAGGTATACCTGTAAAATGTTAGTTATAGAGCTATCTGCGAAGTTGTTGTTTCCCTCAAACTTATAATGAGAGGGAATTATGACGTTAATATCGGTAGATTTACAGATTGTTCACACAAATATCCCGATAATCACGCAAACTTTACAGCCCGTGCCTATATTCACGGATATACTTGGTTTAAGTAATAAAAAAAACGCAATTATTCCCTCATCTTAGTAAACACAATAATAAATTCATGGAAGATATTAATAAATACATTTCGTCAATTCAGCAAGAAGTTGTCGCTGAAGAGAAAACAGTTAAAGTTGCAAGACTAATTATCTTATTAATTAAAATTGAGAAAGAATTAGCAACTGTTAAAGAAACTTTAAATAAGTTGCAAAAGCACCAGCAAAAATACAACAAAGATTCTCAACTCTCAGAGCAAATCGAGCAGAAAATTGCTACGGTTAATCGTCTCTCCGCTAAAATTAGCAAAGCGAGACTTAATTTGAACTATTATTTTATTTAGTGAGTAGATTTTTGCTTAGTTTGGTTTTCTAGTAGCAACATATTAGTCGATAAATTACTAATATGTTGAGAGGAAAAGTATCGAGCTAAGATAATTTCTGAAGGTCATAATTAGTGAACCGCTAGCACTATACATTACTGTAAAATTTAAAAGCAATTTTAATAAAAATAATGATAAATTAGCACAAATAACTAAGGATATTTATATGGGGTTGGCTATACCAATCCCATCTTATTTTTTCGGTTTTTTATTTACAAGATTATAGTCATTGATCGATTTTTTCCTACTTTTTTATGAGCAGCGGTATTATTAGTTCATTCTACATTTTAATAGTTTCATCATGTCCAAAATTGCGGAGGAATTTAAAGTGGGGACACGAGATTTTCGGTAGGTTTCGCATGCTTCGTTGTATTGAGCATTTTTAGTATAGATCAGCCCTTTCTGACGCCAAACTTCAGGATTTTGAGGATTAATTTCAATTGCGCGGTCAATCGCCGATAGGGCTAATTGATCTTTACCCATAGCATTCCAAGCTTCAGCTAATCCTTGCCATGTTTGAGCATCATAGTCAGCAAGCTTGCTTGCTTTGGTTAAAGATTCGATTGCTTGAGTATAATTTCCTTGCTGATTTAAAGCCAGTCCCCGATCGCGCCACAGAGGAGCAAAATTAGGGCTGATTTCAATTGCTTGGTCATAATTGGCGATCGCCTGGGTTAAATTTCCTCGATTTAGATTGATAGATCCTTTAGCTTGCAGTGCCAGGTATGATAGGGGACGAACTTTTAGGGCAATATCTAGGATATCTAGGGCATCTTCGGTGCGACCAAGTTGTGCCAAAGTACTGGCTTTACCAAGTAAAGCTTTATATTCGTTGGGTTTTAGCTTAATCGCCTGATTATAGGAATCTAAGGCTTTTTCGTACATTCTTGCCGTGGTAAAAAAATCTCCCTGAGCCAGCCAGGCTGATTCATTTTGAGGTTGCTGCTGAAGAATTTTTACATAATTATTGCTGACTTCTCGACGCACTCGATCTGCTTCTTGAGGACGTTGTAAAGCCTCTAAAACTAAGGATTTATCTTGCCAAAGCAGCAAATTACTCGATGCAATCTCTTGAACCTGGTTAAAAACTGTGAGAGCTTCTGAATATCGTCTTAAGCTGCGCAAGTTCTGTGCCAGATCGCTCAAAAATTGGGGGTTATGCGGATCTTGTTCCAAGGCAGTTTCCTGCATAGTCAAGGCAGTCTCATACTGCTGAAGCTGAAAGAGTGCTTGACCTTTAAGATTATAGATTTCTGCGTCATTACGTTCTAGCTCTAAAGCACGATCGTACTTGGCGATTGCTTCGGGATATTTTTCTAAGCGATCAAGGATTTTTCCTTGTTTTTTCCAGCTTTGGGCATTGTCTGAGTTCAGTTCGCTGGACTCAGTATAGGCTTCTAGAGCTTGAGGATAACGTTCGAGAATTGATAAAGCATCTCCTCTGCCAGACCAGGCAAGGGAACTTTGGGGCTTGAGATCGATTGCTTTGGTAAAGACATCAAGGGCAGACTGGGGTTGTTCTGGCAATAATTTCTGTCCTTGATACCAATAGTACACTGGTCTAAGCACAGGAAAGGCAAACTCGATACTGCCAAGTAAACAGGCTATACCCAATAAACCGATAAAGATCGGTATTTTAGCTGATTTTGGTTGATTGCCTCGCTTAACTGTCTGGGGCGATCTTCTGTCACGGGGCTGGCGATAAAAGTTGAAGTTAACTTTTTGTAAATCACGGAGAACTTTATCCGCAGACTGATAGCGTTGTCCAAGATCTAGCTGAACCATGCGATCGATGATTTTAATCAAACGACGATCTAGATCAACGTTTTCTGTCCAAAGTAATTTCCCACTCGGTTCTCGCTTAAAAACACCTGGCTTTATGGCGGTCAGTGCTTCAATCACTATCATACCTAGGGCATAAATATCGCTACTAACTGTAGGTCTACCAGCAATCTGTTCGGGAGACCAATAGTTATCCTGATCCTCTACTTGAGTATGAATTAAATTACTGTCGGCTCCCGCTTTTATATCCCCCAGAATACCAAAGTCCGTTACAATTACCTGTTGATCTTCTGCTCGAATGATCAAGTTTGAGGGTTTGAGATTACGATGAATAATCCGATTTTGATGAATAAATCTTAAAATCGAGAGAGTACTTACTAAGATCTGGATTATTTGGGCGGTGGATAGCTCCTGTTGCGGGATCTTTTGGGCGAGATTGTCTCCCAAAATATATTCCTGAACTAAATAAAATTCATCATTTTCTTCAAAATGATCCCATAGTTGGGGAATTTGTTCGTGATAACCTAATCTTTCTAAGACCGATAATTCTTCGGCAAATCGCCTTTCTAGGCTAACTTTATCACTACCAACATAAGGCAATTCAATTTGCTTGATCAAACAGGGGGACTGGTATTGACGGCGCAAGTTATCTGCTAAATAGGTTTCAATGCCATTCTTACCGCCTAAATAACGGGTGATTGAGTATCGTCCTCCTACTGTTTGCCTAATTTTTAGTAAAGGTCGTAAATCATACAGTACTTCTAATGCAGAGCCGTAACGTTGCTCTACCGACGAAGACATCATTTTAGTCAAAATTGCGCTTAATTTGAGACTAATATGGCATTGCGATTGCCAATCAACCTGCATTTCTTCTAGTTGTTGGGGTGATCGAGCAGTTAAGGCATAAACAGCAGTTTTAGCCAGGGCGTAGAGATCGCTGCTGGGGACATAGACTCCAGTTTTTTGCTCTGGCGCGATGTATGAATAGTTACCGACAAAATCGCTGAGAATTAGCTTTCCTTCAAGATCTATTTCCACTAACTCCAACTCTCGAACTGCACCAAAACTAATTAAGATAATGGCGTTATCCTGTTTTCGTCTGATTAGATTAGCTGGTTGAATATCACGATGAATAACATTGGTTTTATGAATAAAATCAAGAATTCTCAAAGTATCTTGAATCAGGTTGATTGTATCGGCTTCGTCAAATATTTTACGTTCAATTTCTTGTTCTAAATTATCACCGTCAATATATTCTCGGACTAAATAGAATAGCTCATTTTCTGCAAAATAATCACGAAACTGTGGAATCTGGGGATGGTCTCCCAATCTGGTTAAAATTGCGATCTCATTCAATAAATGCTGCTGAATAATCTGCCAATTTGCCCCATTCTTATATTGAAAAGCTAATTGTTCAACTATACATCTGGCATCAACCTTAGCCTGTAAATCTTTGGCTAGATAGATTCTTTCTGTTTTTTCCCTACCTAACTTTTGAATAATCTGATAACGACTACCAACAATCGAGCCAGGGAGGTGCATGATTTTCTCAGAATTGATAGCGTGGGAGACAGAATTAACTTGATTCCGCTTATGAGTGGGCATGATTGGTCTTGATTAAAAATTAAGACAGCAATTTTCTGCAAGATTTGATTCAGCGACAAATCTGATTCTGGATTCTCAACAGTCCGTTCTGTTTTAAACATTTAGTAAACTTGCAAAACGGGTAATTTTTCGCTCAAGTCAGATTAGATGCTTTATTGTAAGATCATTTTGATTCTATCGGTAGTCAACAAGACTTTAAGGAGAAATATCTTGGAGTGGGATTACCTGAGAATCACTGCTTTCTCTGGCAACACGCACCAGCAATCCTGCTAATAGCAAGGACGCAATTATTGAATTAATACCATAGCTAAAAAATGGCAAAGGTAAACCAGTTGTAGGTAGAGAACCCGTAGCGACTCCAATGTTAATTAATGATTGTCCGACAATAAAGACCATTGCTCCAACCGCAATCGCTCTTGATATGTCTTCGATGACGACATTTAATGGCTACTCGTAAGGCTAAAGTTCCATAGCCAATAATCAATAACAGCAGCAGTAAACAGCCAATAAAGCCAAATTCTTCGGCATAAACGGCAAAAATAAAATCTGTAGAACGAATTGGCAGATAAAATAATTTTTGTTGAGAAAGTCCAAATCCTGAACCGTTGAGACTCTCCAGAGGCGATCGCTAATAAACTTTGAATGAGTTGATATCCTTTATTATGATAGTCAGGCCAAGGATTGAGAAAAAAGATAATTCGATCTAGCTGATAATCATTGATGGCAACACTAATACTGGCTACTCTAAACCACCAACTACCGCGATTAGCTGTGCCAAGGTAAATCAGCGGCTACGGCAATCAACCACAGGCCCATACCACATAATCCAGTCGTGCTTAGATTAGGTTGTTTTAAAATTGCTGCCAATACCAGTGCAAAAATAGTTAACCAAACCAGCGAACTTTTCCTCTAGTCTATGCCAACGAGCAAAGAGATAGGCAGCCTGCAAAACTAAAAATGGTTTGATTAATTCTGACGGTTGTAATGAAAATGGCCCAATCGGAATCCAACGACTAGCTCCTAAAGTAGTTTTACCTAAACCTGGAATCAAAGTTGCAAAAATCATCAGCATAAAATTAATAAGCCGCGATCGGAGAAATTTTGAGACTATTTCGTAATGGTCTTTGAGCGATAATATTAAAACCGACTAATTCCGATGGCGACTCCGATTAATTGACGCTTTAAAGTGTAAAATCCATCATTGTGTTGATAATTCCTTCAGGGTAAGAAGCAGAGACTAAAGTCACCAAACCAATTAACAGCCAAATACAAGTCAACCAATTTAGCAAGCGAGCTTCCCAAGTCCAATACGTACTTGAGGAGCAACAAAGGGAATCAAATATCTGAGGTATTGCCTCACTGTTTTGAACATACCAATATTTTCCTATCAAAGGTAACAGATGTTTGGCTATATTTCTCTTGGATTAAGCTGGTTATATTTCTAATAAAAAAGAGGTCGATGAGACCCCTTTGTTTTAAATTTTGTTTGTTTATTGTTAAGATAATCCGGCATTCATGCCTTGCTTACCAGTCGCTAATTCAACTTTTATAATTTTGCCACCCATCTTCATGATTCGCTGCTGTTCTCTAAACCAATTATCATAAGGAACTAATTTAGTAAAATAAGTATTTTGTAATTCTCTTTGCGTGCGAATTCTCGTCTGGCTGGGAACACAAGCCGTAATTTTAAACATACGCATAAGTTAATTTCTCCCAAATTTAATTAAAGATTTTTGATTTTCCGTAGTCAACATTTACTTTAAATTTTGTTCGCTAATAGGCATTTTTAGAATTGTCTTGCAGCGTTAAATAACTCTTAAAAACATTGAAATTCGGGAGTCAGAAGTCAATACTAGATTCGTCAAAACTTATCTTTGTATTTCGCGCTCGAAAGACTAAGCTTTATTAGAACCAGCACTCACTCCTAGACATCCCGAACTTTTACGTTTGATATTTACTACAGATTTTCAGAGTAAGCTAGATTAGCTTAAGCCAGAGCAGATGTAGTCAAAATAAACGCCCATTTCTTTACCTGCATCAGTACCGACTAAGCTAGCGGTAACTTCTTTCATGGCTTGAATTGCCTGAACTGTAGAAGAAACAGGAACTCCCAAAGAATTATAAGTTTCTTTTAAACCGTTCAACACACGCTCGTCTAGGATGGAAGGATCGCCAGCCAACATAGCATAGGTAGCATAACGAAGATAGTAGTCGAGGTCGCGAATACAAGCTGCATAGCGACGAGTAGTATACATATTTCCACCAGGACGAGTCACGTCAGAATAAAGCAAGGATTTGGCTACTGCTTCTTTAACGATACTAGCCGCGTTAGCACTGATAGCGCTAGCAGCACGAACTCGTAATTGACCAGTTTGAAAATAGCTTTTGAGCTTGTCCATAGCAGCACCATCTAGGTACTTGCCTTGAACGTCGGCAGAATTAATAACAGAGGTAATTGCGTCTTGCATAGTTTTGTTTCCTTATCTTACCTAGTCTTAAATGATTTAACACTGATAATTTAGTGTCCTTTTGAGAAAGTTTGTTACTGGTATAAATAGCAGTTAGAGCTATTACTACTGCATGGCTCCGATAACGTAATCGAAGTAAGAAGCAGCTTCTGAGGTATCTTCACCAGACATCATCGAAGTAGCGACTTCTTTCATTTCTCGGACGCTTTGAGCTACCGCACCAATATCGGTTCCCAAAGACTTATACATTTCTCTGAGCACCTACTAAACCAATTTCTTCAATTGGAGTTACATCCCCAGCTACTACACCGTAAGTAATTAGACGTAGATAGTAGTCCATGTCACGCAAACAAGTAGCAGTCATTTCTTCACCATAGGCGTTACCACCAGGAGAAACAACGTCAGGACGCTTTTGAAACAATCGATCGCCAGCTTGTTTAACGATGCGCTCGCGAGATTCAGTTAAGAGTCTGAGCAATACGCAAACGGCTTTCACCAGTGGTCACAAAAGATTTAATTCTTTCTAATTCGCCTGGGCTCAGGTAACGAGCTTCAGCATCTGCATTCACGATTGATTTCGTGACAATACTCATCGATGGATTCCTCCCAATACAATGAAATGAAATATATGAATGAGCTATCTTGTTTATAGATAGTCGTTAACTAAGATACAGATTCTTCATTAGCAGTCAACAGTGGCTTTATCGCTTTAACTCATCTGAAATCTAGCAAAAGTCAACCCAAGCAAACTTTCTTGCAGTTAATGTTAAGACTTAAATGAGTGTTTAGAGTTGCTGAATAAATCTCTCTAGAGTTATAGATTACTCCGATTTAGTCACTTAGATTTCTAGCTTTAGTTACAAAATTATTATTGCAGCTTAGTCTAAACTAAACTAATGTGTCAAAGCTAGCTACTTACTAAATAAACTTTTACAAAAAGTAAGATTTTCTACAACAATTACGTTGATTTTTATTTTAAACTTCGAGCATCATGGTTACTCCTTTAAGGGAGCTACGTCAAAACATGTTTTACGGATTATGTAACATATGCATGTTATAGCTAACTTGATTTTTCCTGGATCGCGCAGCTAACCCAACTTAATTATGATCCGACTATTTTGTTGCAGTTAATTGCTCGTTCCTTAACAGAATTTAATGTTTAATTTTGCGGCACTCATAAATTGGTTAAGCAAAAAATAAAGCGGTTGAAAAGTAGTAATCAGCATCAAGACCTATCCCTTCAACACTACTGCCATAGATAAGCATGTATATGCTAAAGGAAGAAGGCTCGGTGACACAGATTACTACAGTCGATAACGCTAATTAATTAACTAAACGTTTAGTTTAGTCGGTTCAAAACTGGGAATGACAATTTCGTCATTTTGCTTGGTTAGCTGATTGTAGAGTTTCTCTGTATTGGGGAAATTGGCAGCAGGTAAGGTAGGGAAACGACGATAAGGAACTGTATCTTCGCCAAAAACCTTGGATATATTCCATACTATTGACCATTGCACCAATAAACGCACGTATACCTTCAGAGGCCAAGAATTTTATTGTATTTCTGAATTTCTCTTTGATTGAGGGGTGCGCGTCCCAAAAAGTGCTTAGTACCCAATTCAATTACCTTAGTATTGGGATAAGGAGTATAGAATTCTTTGATATAAAGTTCGGAACAACCCAAACCTTCAATAAATTCTTTGACATTAATTTCGCTGGTTGCCTAACTTGCTTTCTAAAGCCGTAAATTGAGTTTGAACGATATAAGGATCGAAATCTCGCTCAAAAATTTGACGATAAGCCGCACTAACTGCATTTTTAACTGCAACTTTATCGACCGTATTGGTCAAGCTTGAAAATCTTTTCTGTTGCTCTCGTTTGAACAGTTACACCTTGCTGAATTTTTTGCTTGACTTCAGGAGTAGTTCTGAAACTGCTGAAGGTCTGACCCAGTTCGACAAAACGAGGAGTATCTTGCTTGCTTGACTTTTAGCTCCAATTCCTTCGTTCAATTGCTCCAGGACGAGTTTTACGTAGCTGCAAACCAGCCGCAGTAAGATAACGTTCGTAGGGAACTGTATCTTCGCCAAAAGCTTCTGAATATTCTTAGACTGTCGATGATTTCATCAACTAGAGCATAAAATCCTTTCTTGGCACAAATATCGAAATAGCTGTTGATTTCTTGACGACCATAGGTAGGACGACCTAAAAGACGACGATGGATATATTCAACGGCTTTGACTACGTACAAGGATGTCCAGTATAGATTGCGGAAAGTATCAGATTTAGCTAGCATTCGACAAATTCACGAACTGGAATATCGCCGTTTTCCAAGCTTGAATTTCTGCAACTTTAAGCTCTTGTCCTTGATAGACATCTCGACCAAAGACTTGACGATAACAAGCCCGAATTAACGCTTGAGTTGAGTTTTCAGAAAATTTAACGCTGCCACCGTTACTGCCACCAGGTAATTCATTATTCAGGCGAAACACTTTCGCTCCAAGAGTTCCAGGAAATTCACCTCTAGCACAAGGATTGCTATTTTGATTGTTAATTCCCGCACCACGATGAATTAAAAGACGTTTGGTATCTTTGTTAAAGGGTGCAGGGCTACTACTTGGATTACGAGTTTCTTTCGGGAAAATCGCACCAAATTGAATTTCTAGAGGATCGTTTCCAGAACCATATACGTGTTGATCTGGTAAAGGTCGATTATAACGAGCAAAAGTAGTTACAAACTGAGGTATTTTGCGGAAAGGCGCACTGTAGTTAAGCAGGTCTTGCTGCATTCCCCAGTTCCGACATTCTTGAGCCTCTTGACCCAGACCACGAAGATAGGGAACAGTTTCTTCACCAAAGTAATCAGCATACTCTTGAGAATCTACCAGAGCATCTACTAAACCAGCCAGTCCTTTCTCAGAGACAATCGAGAAGTAATCCTGAACTTCTTCGCGAGAAGAAGGACCTCGTCCTAAAATATGACGGAACGCCAATTCTAAAGCCCGACTATTGATAAAGGGTTCAAAGAATTGCTTGCGATATAGCGGAGACTTACAGATACGACGAACAAACTCTTTCATGGAGATGTCGCCATTTTTTACCTGAGACTCTAGGTAAGATATAGACTGACCATAAGCGCGAGTGATGTCTCGTTCAAAAATCTGTCTATAGGCTGCTTTAATTACCGACTGCTTTTCTAAAGTAGATAAGCCAGTCTTCATCACAAACTTTGGACGATTTTCCGCAGCGTTAAAATAGCTTTGAGGTAATTCTAATCCTTGAACATCAGAAGAGGGACGCTGACGTAATTTGCTAGAGGGGGTAGGCGCTTTAAACTCAGCGATCGCAACATCAAAATATTGAGTAATAATATCTGTTGCAGCTCGATCTTTACGGAAATAGTCCATTGATGCAGCACGCATTTCTTGCAAAGCCACAATTGTTGCCGCACTACTACAGGCTCTTTCAATGATTTCTCGCAGACCTCTGATATTTACTACTAAAATATTCGGATCGCCTGCAACAATTGCATAGCTGATATAGCGCAAAAACCAAGCCATATCTCGCAAAGATTTCTGCATATTTGCAGGTCCATACTGAGAGACATTTATTGGTCTAAAGTTTGCGGGAACTGGACCTGAACCACCAGCAAATAAAGATTTAAAAGCTTTTAGAAGTCCCGTACTGCTGCCATCAGAACTGTTTTCGCTTGATTTTTGCTCAACAATCAGCTCTCCAGGAACACCTGTATTGCCACTAGGGGATGCCATTGCCATCTCTTCAACTGCGGCTGGCTTTTCCAAGTAGGACATAGGAGAACCACCCGTGAAAATGCGATTAGCTGCCCGCGAGACAATTATGTCAGCATTATTGGTAATTGTTTGAGCAATATTTAAACGTTGAGAACCAGATTTATAATATTCTGTTAATTCTTTGAGTTCGCCCTGTTCTAAATAGCGGTCTTGTTGTTCTGCCTGCAAGATTGCCGACACCGCTACTGTTTTATAGAGTTGAGGACGGGCTAATGAACTGCCACCACTTGCCGTTACACTCATGTTGATTTTATTTAGATTTTTTACTTATAGTTCAGCTTTTAGATTAAATCGTTTCGGGCTGAGAAAGGGGATTTATTAAGAACTATGTATCAATATCATAATTTCAAATAAAGCGATCGCCTGATCGAATTTCCAGGTCAAAACTATGGAGTTCGATATCTTAAGCTAGTCTTAACCAGTTTTCTATTTCACTTAAAATCAAGAAAATTAGTTGGCAACTATTAACTTTTGTAAAGTTAAGCAACATCAAACAGCAAAAACTTTGCAAGATAATGTTTTTAATTTTTTTGGTAAAAGTTTTTATGATTATTCGTAAAGCAAAGTTAAAGGATGCAAGAGCGATCGCTCAAGTTCATGTGGTCAAAAAATCAACCAAAAGTTGATTAAGGTTAATAATGTCGAACTTGAGGAAATTGCTTATGGATGGCAAGATATCCAGGACTTAAATACTAAATAACAATGTGCCGTTGATGACAAAAAAAGACAGGTATTAGAACCTGCCTTAATCTTATTCAAGATAAATTACAGCTAAACAAAATTAATTAAAAGTTCATTTCTGCTGCTTGAACTCGTTCTACCTGTTTCTTCTTAATTACCAGCAGAATCTGGCAAATCATGATGCCACCAACGAAAGCCATCAAGCCTCCGATACGGGCAGGACTCTGTAGTACCACTTCGGTATCTTTCTGACCAAAACCACCAACGTTAGGATTGTTGGTTAGAGCGTCTCCTACGGCAACTTGCTGTCCTTCGGCAACGATTAATTCAGGACCTGCGGGAATAGCGTCAGTTGTGGTTCCATCAGCAGTATGCGATCGCCACTTCATAACCGCCAGCTTCTTGAGGAGTAATCGAAGCAATCGTACCAGCTACAGAAGCCTTAACTTGGTTATTATTGCTAGGCTGTCCAGTTGGATAGATCTGTCCCCGACCTCGGTTAGCTCCCAGATGAACGGGATACTTACCAAAACGGATATTTTTGTCTGTTTTAGGATCTGGAGAAAGTACGGGGAAAGTAATCTCTTGGTATTGATCTCCAGGAAGCGGTCCTACCAGAACGACATTATCTGCACCTTCTTTATATTCTTGGAAGTAAACGCCACCCGCTTTTTCCTTCATTTCTTCGGGAATACGGTCTTCGGGGGCGATTTTGAATCCTTCAGGCAGCATTAATACTGCACCAACGTTTAAACCGCCTTTAGAACCGTCACCTAATACCTGCTGGCTGGCTAAATCATAAGGAATTTTTACTACCGCTTCAAATACGGTGTTGGGCAAGACTGACTGAGGAATCTCGACTTCCGCTACTTTTTCTGCTAGGTGGCAGTTAGCACAGACGATTCTACCTGTAGCCTCTCTAGGGGTTTCTGGAGCGGTTTGTTGCGCCCAAAAGGGATATGCCGCAGCAGGTTGAGAGTAGGAAAAATCGCTGACAAAGAAGATCACCACAGTCGCGATCGCCACAACGGTAAATTTAGTAATTATGTCTTTGGCAAACTTCAATAATGCCAATGGTGTCAATGTTCTCATTTGTTTGATCGATAATCTCAAAAAGATTAATTTTATGAATAATACCTGGTATTGATCGAGAGATTTAGAGATTTAGATTGAGTTGAGTAGTTTCCTCATCCCTTATTCTTCCCTTACGTCCAGTAAGGCTTTTCTCCAGTGCGGAAATCAGTTTCAGTCCACTGACTGAAGACCAGCTTGTCGTCTTTCACGTCTGCATTAGCCAATGCCAAAGACAAAGGCGCAGGACCTCTAACTACCTTGCCAGTCTCATCATACTGAGAACCGTGACAAGGACATTTAAATTTGTTTTCATTAGCGTTCCAAGGAACTACACAGCCAAGGTGGGTACATACAGCATTGATGCCGTAGTTCCGCAAAGTCGAATCTCCTTCAACCACTACATAAGTAGGATCTCCTTTTAAACCTTGAGCCAGAGTGCGATCGCCTGGTTGATGTTCGGCTAAAAATTCGCTAACAATGATGTCATTGCCTAAAGCATCTTTAGCAGTGACACCGCTAGCGCCACCACCGCCAGTATTAGGAATAAAATATTTGACTACGGGATATAAAGCACCTAAAGCTACTCCTGTGATTGAGCCAAAGGTAAGTAAATTCATAAATTGTCTGCGCCCTAAATCGGGGACGTTATCGTCGCCCATATTAGAGATATTAGAACCAGAGGATTGAACCATGACTATAGATAAATCGTATTTTTTTGTAAACTTGGGATAATGACTACGATGAAACGCAATATGTACCAATGTATTAAATTATTACAGAGATTGAGTATCTGTTCCACTCAGAGTTAGTTTCTTTGCTCCTAAAAATATGATCACAGGTGAACAACTACATCAGCTTCTATTACACAAGTGGGGTTATTCTTACGACCTACAGCTTAGAAAAGTTAAGGGCAAAATTTATGTTCAAGTAATGTGGAAATATCTAGAACAAGCGTCTTTTCCTCTCTCTTCTCAAGAATATGCCGAAAATCTCAATGCGATCGCCAATTATCTCAATGCTTGGAATGGTGTCGAGCAGCTAGAGTCTTTTATTGAGCAAACTCGCGAACGTCCCAGATTGGGCAAAGCTGTTAGTCTGCAATTAGATCTTGGGGAACGCTCCTCTGAGTGGATCTTAGATGATATTTAAAGAATGTAAATAAATATTACAGGCTGCTCTAATGTACGCGGTATTAACTTGCTTGTGAGAAATGTTAGTTGTTAGTTGTTTGGCTAGTAAACTTGTTATTGGTTGAATATAAAGAGCTATAAACAGCATGAAAGGTAAACGAGTTGGGGTGATTGGTGGCGGTCAATTGGCTTGGATGATGGGAAGTGAAGCACCCAGTCTGAATATTGAGCTAATTGTACAAACTCCCAGCCGAGACGATCCTGCCGTCAGGCGATCGCATAATGTTGTTTATGGAAATATAGACGATCCTCAAGCGACAAAGCAGCTAGCTAGCATGTGCGACATTGTAACTTTTGAGAATGAATTTATTAATCTAGAAGAATTACAAAAGCTGGCACAAAAAGGGGTCTGTTTTCGACCTAGTTTAGCTACTCTTGCTCCTTTATTGGATAAATACGAGCAGCGTAATTATCTCCAAAGTATTGGTGTTCCTGTGCCTAAGTTTGGTTTAGCTTATTCTAAAAGCAATCCTGTAGACGATTATGGATTTCCTGTAGTTCTAAAAGCACGTCGTCATGGCTACGATGGTCAAGGAACCTTTATTATTAAAGACCATCAGCATTTAGAAAAACTAGCTAAAAGTGTTCCTATCGATGAACTACTTATTGAAGAATTTATTCCTTTTGAGCGAGAGTTAGGCATCATCGCCGCCAGAAATTTATCAGGAGATATTGCTGTTTATCCCGTGACGGAAACCTCTCAAAGAAATCAGGTATGTCATTGGACAATCACCCCTGCAAATATTAGCGTTCAGGTAGCAGAAGAAGTTAAAGCGATCGCCCGGAAGATTTTAGATAAATTGGAAGTAGTCGGGGTATTTGGGATCGAGTTTTTTCTAACCAAAGATAACCGAGTCCTAGTTAACGAAATTGCACCCCGCACCCACAATTCAGGACATTATACCCTAGACGGCTGTCATACTTCTCAGTTTGCTATGCAGCTACAGGCAGTTACAGGTTTACCCTTAGGTTCGACAGCTTTAAAATCTGCTGGTGCATTAATGGTCAATCTGTTGGGTTTTGAAGAATCTGATTTCGAGTATTTAGAAAAACGTAATTCCATTTTGCAAATTCCTAATTCCTTTATTCATTGGTATGGCAAAACTTCTCGCCCAGGTAGAAAATTAGGTCACGCAACAGTAATTCTAAATAAAGAAGATCTAACTCAAGCAAAATCTATTATTGAGCAAATAGAATCTATTTGGTATGGGAATTAAAAAATAGCGATCGCATTTATACAATCGCCACAATCATAGAAACTAATTGTTTTGATTCGACATGGATACTAATTCAAAAATATATATTCATTTGTTAGATATACTGCTGTACTGGAAACCTGAAGATAAGCTGTTCAGATTAATACAGCTATTTTGGGATGCTCGGAGTAATCAGGAACAAATGCGTGAATCTCTGGAAAAAATTTAGCAATCCCCAAAATAAATAACTACCTCTCATCTTTAAATACCCAAAGTCACCTCAGCATTAATAGAATTCTCGTCCTGTCTTACTATCTTCACCCTTCTTACCTTGCCCCGATATGGAGAATAAACAGAGGTTAGCTGCTTGAGTTCTTCATCTACCTTATCTAGCTGAGTTTGTAGTGAGATAATTTGAGTCTGCTTGAGTATTAACTCAGTTTGAAACTTTGCTATGGGAACGGGTTTAAGTTCGTTGAGAGATAATATAGCATGGGATAGAGACGCTGATAATTCCTGCTTCTTAGCTTTTAGCTTAGTTCTTTCGACAGTGCGATCGCTAATTATATCCCCGGCATTGATTTCCTGTCCTTCCTCTACCTTGGTAGAGTCGAGGGAAGCTATTACGCTTCGCCCCTCTCTTTTAGATCTAGGCGTGCCTCTTTCGATGCACCTAGCTCCCGAAACTCTTAGTTTTTGCTTTTGCTCATGTGAATGTAATCATGGCAGGACTCATGTATTGCTACAAGGTTGTCATGACTCCAGTTATCGTGATTTCCATCTACATGATGTAGGTGTATTCTTTCTTCACCTGTTAACTTAAGCCCACAGGTTGCACATGAATGGTTCTGCCGTATTAAGGCTTTAGAGGTTTGTCCATCATAAAGTTTGCTATTGCGCTTGCTCCAGTAGACGATATCGCCGTCGTAAGGTGATTTATCTCCCTTGACATTGACGAATTTGTTTTCGGAGTACGAAACCGATGGAAACGCTTGGTCTAGAAGTTTCTTGCTAGATTGGCGATTCTGCTTTGTCTCTTGGTTAAATACCTTGAACGCTCTTTTCTGCATATAGTAGAGGCTATTTCTAGCTCCATCCATTTTGCAGTAGCGATGGTAATTCCTCCAACCTCTAACAATGGGAGCTAATTTCTTAGCTTTGACCACTGCACCATGATTCGAGCTATTGATGATGGCTTTTGCTTTCTTACGAAAGGCTTTGTAGTTATCCTCTGAGGGACGGCTTCTAAACTTTCCGTTTTTCTGGACTTGGAACTTCCAGCCCAGGAAATTAAATCCATCTGTCGTTGCTGTAAGCTTAGTCTTGCGTTCGCTAATTTCCATGCCTCTTGCAGCTAGGAATTCTTTGACTGTTTCAAGTATTTTGTTAGCGTCTTCATTGGGTTGGAGGATAAACACCATGTCATCGGCATACCGAATCGATTTATGAATGTCCTCTATTCCGTTGAGAGCTATGTTTGCTAATAGCGGCGAACAAACCCCGCCCTGTGGCGTTCCTTGTTCTGGAAATCCTACGTTTGTTCCCGCTTTGAGGCATCTGAAGATACCGAGCTTAAGCCCTCTAAGGGATTAATCCTCTCGTCTGGTCTACCGTAGATACGACCTATCTACAGACCTCAGGTTCGTTTTTATTCGTTCCGTCATTTTGATTGTTTTGTTCCTTTAGATGTAACCAATTCAACCGTCTAAATCCCATACTCGTACCGATATCGACCTGATGATTCGGCGGGATACATATCTTAGACATGGTAGGACTTAGGATTGCGTCCACCTCTGTCTGGGTTGCTTTTCTAGGTTCTGTTTCATCTTGGGAACACCCCTTTAACGCCAGTGTGGGTCGCAATTACCCTCTGATTGCGTCCTGTTTCCAGCTTCAGTCTCTCGAATTACGAGTCGAGTCGCTGTGGACAGATTGGGAGTCACTTGTGAGTTTCAAGGGAAGGGCTTACACCTTCATCTCTATGACAGTTATCATTTTAGGGAGTACCCTAAAGGTCTCAATTTATATGGGTTGTATCCCAACTTCGTTGAGAACGAATCGCACTAGGTCTGACAGTTGGCTTAAGATTATGGTGATGAATAATTGCCAAATGTAACGAAATGCAAAGTATAATAATCAAACTAAGTCATGAAGACTTTGTGTAAAACCATTATTTGAGATTAGTATATTAAATGCGAGTTGCGATCGCCGGAGCAGGATTGGCAGGATTAGCCTGTGCTAAGTATTTAGTTGACGAAGGGCATGAACCGATTGTTCTAGAACGTAGGGATGTTCTAGGGGGCTTGGTAGCTGCCTGGAAAGATGAGGATGGAGACTGGTATGAAACTGGTTTACACGTCTTTTTCGGGGCTTATCCCAACATGATTCAACTGTTTAAGGAGTTGGGGATTGAAGACAGATTACAGTGGAAAGAGCATACCTTGATCTTCAATCAACCAGAGAAACCAGGGACATATTCGCGCTTTGATGTTCCCGATATCCCTGCTCCTTTTAACGTAATTATCTCAATTATTCGCAACAACGATATGTTGACCTGGACGCAGAAGTTCAAGTTTGCGATCGGGCTACTTCCCGCTATTGTTCGAGGACAGCAGTACGTGGAAAATATGGATAAGTACGATCTGCTGGCTTGGTTGGAACAGCAGGGAATTGATGAACGGGTTAATAGCGATATTTTTATTGCTGCCTCTAAAGCCTTGACCTTTATCAACCCTGAAGATGTCTCAGCCACGATTCCCCTCACTGCGATCAATCGCTTCTTAAAAGAGCGTTATGGTTCAAAAGTTGCGTTTCTCGATGGTTCACCCACAGAAAGATTGTGTCAGCCAATGGTAGACTATATTACGGAAAGGGGTGGAGAGGTACGGCTTAATGCTCCCCTCAAGGAAATCATGACCAATGACGATGGCACGGTAAAAGGCTATTTAATTCGCGGCTTAAACGGTGCAGCAGACCAGGTGATTACTGCCGATGCTTACGTTTCGGCAATGCCTGTCGATCCTTTAAAACCGATGCTGCCCCATAGCTGGAAAGAGAAAGCCTTCTTCCAGGAAATGTGCAAATTAGAAGGAGTGGAAGTAATCAATCTCCATCTATGGTTTGACCGCAAAATTACCGAAATCGATCATCTGTTATTTTCGCGATCGCCTTTACTCAGCGTCTATGCCGACATGAGTAATACCTGTAAAGAGTATGCCGATCCTCATAAGTCTATGCTAGAGCTAGTTCTGGCTCCTGCTAAGGACTGGATCGCTAAATCAGATGCAGAAATTATTGCCGCGACTATGGCTGAATTAACCAGATTGTTTCCCCAGCACTTTACTGGGGAGAATCAAGCAAAATTGCTGAAATCCAAAGTAGTCAAGACTCCCAAATCTGTTTATCGCGCTTTAGCTGGTACTCAATCAGTTAAGCCTACCCAAGAAACTCCAATCGATAACTTTTATCTAGCAGGCAGCTTTACCAAGCAAGAATACTTAGGCAGCATGGAAGGTGCGGTACTCTCTGGTAAACTAGCAGCCAAGGCGATCGCGACTGATTATTCAGTTTCTCCCCAAACAGATAAAGCAACTGCCGCAGCCGCGGTTTAGTTTTATTACTTGTTATCTGCTTCTAGGAGCAATAGGATGAGACAATGCTAAATGACTAGGGCAAATAATTTAGTTCCCCCTAATTCCTGCCAAATCAAAGACAGTACTTCTGCTTGCTTCTGAATGTTGCAATTACCAAAAACCGAAACGAAAAAAAATCTAGTCTCGACGGAAGAGGCTTACGAGATATGTCGTCAAATTACGGCAGATTATGCCAAAACTTTTTATCTTGGTACTCTATTAATGCCCAAGGAAAAAAGTAAAGCAATTTGGGCGATTTATGCTTGGTGTCGTCTTACAGATGAATTGGTAGACGGTGTCAAGGCTAAGTATACGACCAAAGAAACCTTGGCTAAATGGGAACAGCAGCTAGAATCCGTCTTTGCTGGGAATCCTATTGATGATACCGATGTAGCATTAGTAGATACGATTCACAACTATCCCATGGGTATCCAGCCATTCCGAGATATGATTGCAGGACAGCAGATGGACTTAGTTCGCAATCGCTACCAAACTTTTGAAGAACTTAAGCTTTATTGCTATCGCGTTGCGGGAACAGTAGGCTTGATGTCAAATGCGGTATTAGGTATCGGCGCAGATTCTAATGGAGTTCCCTGGCAGAAAAATCACCCCATTTATGTCCCGACGGATGAGGCGATCGCTTTAGGGATGGCAATGCAGCTAACCAATATTTTACGAGACGTTGGAGAAGACCTCCAGCGCGATCGCATTTATCTACCCTTAGAAGATCTCCACGCATTCGACTATAGCGAGCAAGATTTGCTGGCTGGAGTAGTTGACGAGCGTTGGAAAGCCATGATGAAATTTCAAATCAAGCGAGCCAGAGAATACTATCGGCAGGCAGAATCAGGTATTCGCTATTTAATTCGCGATTCTCGATTACCAGTTTGGGCATCTTTGATGCTTTATCAAGGAATTCTGAGTGAGATTGAAGCTAATAATTATGATGTTTTTAATCAACGGGCTTTTGTCTCAAAGCCGAAAAAAACTTTATATCTTCCAGTTGCTTGGCTAAGAGCGCAAGTGCTATAGCTTCAGTTCAAAACTAGGATATTTAAAATCTAAAAATTAGGTTAGCGATTCAAGTTAAGCTGAAATAACAAATAGATTGTTAAACAGTAAATATAATTTATTAATTTATGATTCAATTCTTGGCTGTATTATTAATATCTGGCTTTATCTGGTTAGGTAGTTGGGCGATCGCCCCACCCGCAGCAGCAATGACCTCAATTAAACTGTCTGATATTCACTACGAACCCTGTGCAGGAGATGAGGCAGCAGGAAGCGTAACTAGCGGAGACATGAGACCAGTAAGCTGCTATACCATCAAGGGAAAAGCCAAAAATATCACGGGCAAAACTGTAGTGGATGCTGATGTTTTTGGTCGGATCTATGATGCAAACGACAATTCAACCTTTGAAAATAGAGGGCGAATTGGCACCATCGAGGAAGTTCCTCCAGGAATAAGCGATTTTGCATTTAGAATTAGTGTTCCTGCAAATCAACCAACGCCTCTGAAACTAAAGAACTTCAAAGCGTCTGGATTTGCAGAAAAGGTTCGTCCCTACTATTACGATGATTTTGAATACAACGAATAAGCCTACAGTCCCATAGCATAGGAACTATTAGCCAAACTAGCCGCTACTGCGCCCAAACTACTTTGAACAAACTGTAGTAGAAACAGTGCCAAAATTGCCGAAATATCGATGCCACCTAAGGGGGGAATAATCGAACGGAAAATATTGAGATAAGGATCGGTAATAGGAGACAAGAAAGATATAATCTGTCCTGCCCATTCCGCAGTTTGGAACCAAGATAAAAGAATTCTGACAATGAGCAAGATCCAGTAGATTTGGAGAAAGCTAACGAGACTAGTAACAATTAAATTCATAAATTTTGTGAACTTCCAAAAGAACTAAATATTTGATTTGAGGCAATTATCATAACTTTCCTATTTTAGATGAAAAGCTCTACAGATTGAAATTAGTAATTACTAATCAGCTAAACCCTCGCATTTTGCCTGGGTTGAGTAAGCCAAAAGGATCTACCTGTTGTTTGAAGGCTACTTTCTGCGGATCTACTTGTTTGTTGCCGCCATCTTCAATAGTATAGACATGAGGATTGGCAATAAATGCGCCCTGGGATTCATGATTATGGATGATTTCGTTTAATCTTGCTTCGGTAGTATAGCGAATTAGCTGTAATCCCGCAGGAACAGCTTTACCTGCTGCACGTAGAAACTCTACGTGAATCATAATTTCATCTCCTCCCTGCTGATATAGTTTTTCAAGCCTTTCTAAAGTGAAATAAAAGGTTTGTAGATAAGTCAAATTGCGATCGCAGCTACGAGCGAGAAGGGTAGTATGATTCCAGGTAAATTCTAATAAGCTATTGCCTTTAATAGCCGAATCTGGATTACTGTAGGTTATTTCTCCTTGATATTCTCGAACTAAATCCTCGAAAGAAGCAAAATCATATTGAGAAACCATCAATAAGGCACAGTGTTTTCCTTCAGGTAGATAGTTTTGCAGCGCAGTAAAATATCTAGTGATGGGGGCTGCGTGAATGCTAACCAGCTTCTTAACAATAGCGCTGTTATCACTAAGAGCCTGTCCAAATTTGGCAGCAGTCATAAAATCGTCAAAAACGGCGATCGCCTCTTGCCACGGATAAGCAGGAGCTAAAGGAATTTCTAGTTCGGTAACGATACCAGTCGTACCATAGGCATGAAGCACATTTTGGACTGCATCTCCCTGTAATTCTAGGACTTTCGGTTGCTCTTCCATGGTTACGAGACGCACTCTTTTAAGGTTTCCGCGATCGCTAATTTGTCCATAGTTAACTGAACCCATGCCGACACTGCCACCACCAATAAAGCCGCCAATACTGGCGCTACGGTAGGTAGAAGGAGCCATGCGTAATTCCCAGCCGATTTTTTTAGCTTGTCGATCAAATGCCGCCATTTTGACTCCTGGCTGCACCGAGGCTACTCCTGGTTTTAGGCTAACAATCTGATTCATCTTGGAAGTATCGAGGATAACGCCTCCCTGCAAAGGAATACATTGACCATAGTTTCCTGTTCCTGCACCTCTTACCGTCAGAGGGATTTTGTGTTCGACACAGACTTGAGCAATTTGCAGCACTTCGGCTTCGGTATGCGGAAATACGGCTAATTCTCCCCGCTTATCTTGTAATTGTTCCTGAAGTATGGGACTGAAATGATAATAATCTAAAGATAATTTAGTTAAGCGATCGCGATCGCTAGTAGTTTCTATTTCGGATAGCTGATTGGCGATCGCCTGATAGTCTATATCTGTATTTATAGTCATTAATTTAGCTTTAGCTTTTTAATTGTCTTTAGCTTTTTAATTGTGAGGGGTTAAAGATTATCTCTAAATCCCCTACCTTGTTTTGCTCTAGGAGTACTAGAATCAGGGGTGGCAGGGGAAACAGGGGTTTCTAGCTGAGGTTCGGTGCCAGACTGCTGGATTAAAAAATATGCACCGCCAATAATAACTGCCCCAAAAGCGATCGCCATTGCCCAAATACCTTTACCTCTAGACTTAGGGGATGCTGTATTAGAAGCAAGATTCAACTGTGTTCCCACCGAAAGATCGTCTGCAAGACTTAAAGTTTGGTTCGGTGAACTTTTATGGTGTAATTCATTCCCCGTAGAGGTAGATGTTGAAATCGGTTGATGATCGGAGATAGCCGAAGTAGCAAAAGTAGTTAAACTAACTGTGCTAATATTCTGGGATAAAGACTTATTGGTTTTGGTTTCGACTGGAATTGCTGGAGTCGTGACAGTTGCATTAGTCAAGGCTGTTAAAGCTTGCCTGGCTTCCTGTGCCGATTGATAACGCTCTGTATGGTTACACTTGGTCATAGTCGTGAGAATTTCCGCCAGAGAAGAACTAACATCAGCTAAATGAGACCAAATAAGCTCTCCATCATCATCTTCCTCTAGCTTTAATGGTTCGACTCTAGTTAATGCTTCAATGCCGATAATGCCCAAAGCGTAAATATCGCTGGTATGATAGGGTTTGCCCCTAGCCTGCTCAACTGGCATATAACCCTGTGTTCCAACGGCTATAGTCAATTGATCGGTTCTTGTTTGCTCCTGAAGCATATTTTTTACCGTACCAAAATCTACCAAAACAATCTTGTGATCCTGATGGCGACGGATTAAATTAGCAGGTTTAATATCGCGATGAATTACGCCCTGAGTATGAATATATTCTAAAATTTCCAGAGAATCTTGCAACAGCTCAATCACCTTTGCTTCAGACCATATTTCCTCGGAATCTAGCTCTTGTTCCACGGTTTGACCGTTAATATATTGCTGTACCAGATAAAACTTTTCTTCTTCCTCAAAGTAAGCCAAAAGTTCTGGTATGCGGTCATGATGACCTAAGTTGTGTAGTGTAGCTGCCTCGTTTTTAAATAAACGCCGAGCAATATTCAGCACATTCGGCGCTTGACTTCCTGGAGACAGTTGTTTCACCACACAGAGGTCTTTACCTGGAAGCTGAGTATCTTCGGCAAGGTAAGTCGTACCAAATCCTCCTTTGGCAATATACTTTAAAACTTTGTAGCGAGAGCCTAAGATTTTTTCCTTCACAGTTCAGTCTTAGTTCGGATTCTTCATCCTAATCCAAGTAAAAAGCATCCTTATAATAAGCAATAAGTTGAGAATTATTTAATAATATTACCCTCAATCCGATTTTCTTGGTGCTAGTTATTTATGCCTAAAACATAAATTAAGAAACAGCATTGATAATTTTAGTCCGAAAGTACTGGCTTTTACCTCGAATCACAATTATATAGGCAGCAGGGATTAGATATAGCGCGAGTAATGTCGCCCCAATCACGCCTCCTGCGATCGCCATTGCCAGGGGTGGCCAAAATTCGCCTCCTCCTAGTAATAGCGGCACAAAACCGACGGCGGTAGTTAGAGTTGTCGCAATGACATGACGAGTAGAGCGGAACACTACTTCTCTAATTGCCGATTTGTTACCCGTTTTAGCTACAGGATGTTGCTGAATTGCTGCCAACACCACAATCGAATCGTTAATTGCGACTCCAATCAAGCCTACCGTACCGATGATCGGGTTGAAGCCAAAAGGATAGCCAAACAACCAGATTGAAAATAAGCCCAAACCAAAAGAAGCGATCGCCACGACACCAATTACCGCCGCTAAACGAAAAGAACCTAAAGATAACACTAAAGTCGCTATCATCAAGACAGCGATTACTCCTACAGTGGAAACTAATCCCCCTAGCGCATTACTTTTTTGTTCTGCTTCTCCCCCAAACTCATATTGATAACCGTTAGCTTGCCAGTTGGCATCAGTTAGCTGCTGTTTAAAATCACTCAATGCTTTGTCTGGCAAAACTCCTGGAGTGAGAAAGCCCTGGATCGTATTTACTCTTTGTCCGTTATAGCGAGTTATATTTGCCAGTTCGGGTTTGAGAGTTACTTTGCCCAAAGATGATAGGGGAACACCTTGAACCGCATCACCTGAATTGTTCTGACTGGATAATAGATCTAATGAGGTCAAATCGTTTAATCGAGAGCGATTGGCTGCCAATAGCCTAACTTTAACGGGTAACTCTTCTGTAGATTCCACAATAGAACCCCCTGAACTTCCTTCTAAACTAGACTCTAGCTGTTGGGCGATCGCTCGACGATCTAAGCCAGCCAGACGAACTTCCTCTTCATCTACCTGGAGTTCCAATTGTGGTCTAACCTCTGCTAGACTAGCGCGAGTATGGGTAATATCTTGCACTCCTAATAAAAGACTTCTTGCTTGTTCCCCTAACTGTTGCAATTGATCGAGATCCGAACCATAAATTCGCATCTCTATAGGGGCATCAAATGGAGGACCTTGTTCTAGCTGTCGGACTATAATACGCGCCGAGGGAAAGCCTGAATCTAATTCAGTTTGTAATTCCTTGGCTAAATCACTGGTGGCTAAATTCTTTAGCTGGACGATTCCCTGGGCATAATTAGATTCTTGTTCTCTGCTGGTTAAAACATTGTAATAAAATCGAGGAACGCTACGACCGATAAACCAGTGTACATCGGTAATCTGGTCAAAATCTAAAAGGCGATCGCGCACCTGTTTAGAGATGGCTTGGGTTTGAGCAATGGAAGTTGCTGCGGGTAACTCTAGCTGGATTTGTAGCTGATCGCGATCGGCTGCGGGAAAAAACTGTTGTGCCAAACTACCTGCCTGAATAAAGCCTGTTAGAGGTAATAAAAGAGCCAAACAGATACCTAATAAGGGTCGAGCGGTCGTCCATTTAATACTTTTGCTATACCACCTTGTCAGAATCGGTATAGATATACCTGTTTGCCACCACGATTTCCGTCGAGGCGTTTCGCGCAAGGTCCCTACAGATTCAGTTGGTTTAGATAATTTTGCTGCCAATGTGGGCATTATTGCCAATGCCAAAAACAAGGACGAACATACCGCCAGAATGACGCTAATGGCGATCGTGCCGACAAATTCCCCTGTAGGACCAGGTAGTAAAGCAATGGGCAGACAGATGCTTTTCGGCGTCCTCAAAGAGCAGATTGCCGCGTTCGAGTGTTTGTGCTCTGCACCGGCTCGTCGCTTTTCTTCAGGATGTTGCCGATGCGCTTGTTGGCGGCTGCCAGCGATGCGGCCTCTGGCAAGGTGGCAAAGGCGCGCACCGCTTCAAGCGTAGGTTCACGTCGGACAGGCGCTGCGGCACCAAGGTCAGTACCGCGTCGACTTCCCTTGCGGTGTAGCCCTGTTCGCGCAAGCTGCCCGCGAGCCGCTCGTAGATGAACTCGCTGAGCTCCTTGATGGGTTCTCGAATCAAGCTGCCAAAAGCTTGAACGGCAGCGGAGATCAGCATGATTGGATCAAGCGGCAGCTCGCGCTCCACCAGCATGCGGACCACGCCCAGCGCATGGCGCCGCAGCGCGAACGGATCCTTGTCACCGGTAGGCAACTGGCCGATGCCGAACATGCCGACCAGGGTTTCGAGCTTGTCGGCCAGTGCCACCACCAGCGCAACCTCGTTGCGCGGCAAGGCGTCGCC
>CAVRWR010000046.1:0-14484 GCA_963724445.1 uncultured cyanobacterium
AGACCTTGGCTACATTGACAAAGCGATCGCGCAATTTGGTAATGCTGCTCAACCTCGTGATATTACTCAGAAACATGCTGAGAAAATCGGTCAAATGATGGATGGTTCTGAACTTACTGACTATGACAAGTTTTTCCAGTTTGAATTGCTCAAGCACCAGCAAACCATGACTGGCTTGGTAATTCACAAAGTAGCTCAAACTCTAGATGACGAACTACAAGATGCGATGGAATCATTGAATAAAGTTAACTTTGAAAACCGCGCTCACCAAGAAGTGCTTAAAGGAATACTTTATTTCGTTGGTACTAGAGAACTAGCAGGACAAGAACCTGATATGGGCATTTGGGCAAGCGTCGAACAGGGTATTGCAGCACTCAAAGGTGCAGTAAGTAGTGCAGCTAGCGCCGTGAAATAATTTTGAATTGTTCAAGCTAAATCAAATTGTAATTGGGATCGTCTTGAGAACAGGCGGTCTTTTTATTTAGCTGATATTGTTTAATTAACGTTTTCGTTTTGCCCATTTGATAAAAGCGATTTGAAGATCGAGACAGTACTAAATCACTATTAACAGGGTAACTAGGCTTGGTTGACTCAATTATTTTGCTACATGTGATGTAATCACTCACTCCTCTATGAGTAAATAATGATTAGAATAAATTATAAGTTTTCCATATACCTGGCATAGCTAAAAATATATTTAATGACTTCCATTCTTACTAAACAGCCAAAACTCAACGCTCCAAGTATACGTAAACTTGATAATGGTTTAACTATTATTGCCGAGCAAATGCCTATCGAAGCGGTAAACCTCAACGTCTGGATTAACGTTGGTTCAGCTAAAGAAAGTAACGAAATCAACGGCATGGCGCATTTCCTAGAGCATATGGTGTTCAAAGGTACGCCTAACTTAGAAATTGGCGAATTTGAATATTTGATTGAAGAAAGAGGCGCAGTGACAAATGCCGCCACTAGTCAGGATTACACTCATTACTATATAACTACCGCACCAAAAGATTTTGCCCAGCTAGCACCTTTACAGCTAGATGTAGTCTTAAATCCTAGTCTGGAAAACGAGGCTTTTGAACGGGAAAAACTGGTTGTATTGGAGGAGATTCGTCGCTCAGAAGATAACCCCCGTCGTCGTACCTTTTATCGTTCGATGGAAACCTGTTTTGAAACCCTGCCCTATCGTCGTCCTGTACTTGGTCCTGCATCGGTAATTGAAAATTTGCGATCGCAACAGATGCGCGACTTTCATGGTGCTTGGTATCAACCAGATTCTATGACCGCAGCGGTTGTGGGTAATCTACCTGTAGAAGAATTAATTGCAGTTGTTACCAATAGCTTTGAACAGCATTACAATGTTGGCGATGAATATACTCGAAACAGTACTCCTTCAGTAGCTCCAGAATTACCTTTTACTGAGATAGTGCGTCATGAATATACTGACGAGAGTTTACAGCAAGCACGGTTAGTTATGACTTGGAGAGTTCCAGGGATGGAAAATCTCGATGAAACCTATGCTTTAGACATTCTGGCGGTAATCTTGGGACAGGGTAAAGTATCTCGCCTGTTTCGAGAATTGAGAGAAGAAAAGGGTCTAGTCAATCAAATTGGCGTTAGCAATATGACTCAAACCCATCAAGGTGTATTTTATATCTCTGCTGCCCTGCCGACAGAGAATATTGCGGAAGTAGAACAGGCGATCGCCCAGCAAATTAGAACTATTCAAACTGAACCAATTTCCGCCAAGGATATTGAGCGGATTCGTACCCAGGTAGCAAATCGGTTTGTTTTTGCCAATGAGCGCCCCAGCGATCGCGCTAATCTCTATGGTTACTATTACTCTCAGCTACAGGATCTCGCCCCAGCCCTGAATTATCCCCAGCATATTCAATCCATATCTGCTGAAGACTTACAGCGTTCAGCCCAAAAGTATCTCAATCCTGATGCCTATGGTGCAGTGATCGTGAAACCAAATCAATAATTACTAATTTTTCCGATCGCTCATCAAGCCTAGCATTGGTCCTAAAATTGCACCGAAGATAAACCCCCCTGAGTGCGCCCAGTATGCCACCCCATCAGCTTCAGGCATTCCTAGTGATGCCACGCTGCTAAATGCCTGTTGGACGAACCAAAAGCCGAGAAAATAGATAGCAGGAATACGTACTGTCGTCCAGATAATAAATAACGGCAGCAGGGTAACAATCTTTGCTTTAGGATACTTAATCAGGTATGCTCCCATGACTCCTGCGATCGCGCCACTCGCCCCCACAGTAGGCACCCCCGACTGCATGCCAAAAAACCAATGAGTTAAACCAGCTAAAACACCACAGGTTAGATAAAACAACAGAAACTTGAAATGACCCAAATCATGTTCGATATTATCACCAAAAGTCCAGAGAAATAGCATATTACCGCCGATATGCATCAAGCCGCCGTGCAAAAATTGAGAGGTAATTAGGGTAAGAATCTCTGGAACAGGCTGATTTGTGGTTACTCCGCTAATATCGGCACTTAATTGTCGAGGAATAACGGCGTAAAGTTGAAAGAAACCATCT
This sequence comes from uncultured cyanobacterium, assembly GCA_963724445.1. Classification (GTDB taxonomy): domain Bacteria; phylum Cyanobacteriota; class Cyanobacteriia; order Cyanobacteriales; family Xenococcaceae; genus Waterburya. The sequence goes on from CAVRWR010000046.1 coordinate 2,562, forward strand.
AACCCCGAACCTAATGTCATTTCGTGCAGAAAAACCACCACATTAATCGCGATTAGAGCATAAACTACTATCGGCGTACTGTAGGTCGGATTCTCATCATTAATTGGAATCATAAATTAGCTATCAGCTTTTAAATATAATATTCGCTCAAACGATTTGAATCAGCTAATGCCTAGCATTGCTTCAAGGGTTAAGTAGAGTAGGGAAAAGCCGCCGACAAAGAAGCCGACTAAAGCGATCGCCGTAACGGGATTTTTCAAAAAAGGTTTTAGCTGTTGAAGAAAAAACCAGAAAATGCCTAGAGAGAAACTGATTAGGTAGCGAGGGTAGCGGGAAACGTTTTGAAAAAAGTCTTGCATTTTTTTATTTTAAATTGTATGTCTTAATAGTTTCATTATTCAATAATGGACAATTAAGAATCAACATTCTGTAAATGAACTTACTATTTCAATCAACTCGTCGCCGTTTAGCTTTATGGTATACCGCAGTCACGGCGGTATTACTATTGTTGTTTGCGATCGGGGTGTATTTTTATGTCCGCACCACTTTAGTAGAGCGCATCGACGATACTCTAAAGCATGTGGTTGAAGTGGTGGATCGCTCGTTGGTCATCCAGCCTCTAGCAGAAACTAGAGGCAGATATGGCGTAAACGTTGATGCTAGCTTTAATCAGAATGTGGATAATTTAGAGGACGATCATATTGATTTAGAGTGGTTTAATCCCCAGCAGCAGCTACTGTGGTCTACTTTTGAGCAGCCAATCGACTATCCCCTACATCCTAGTCGTAGTGGTGAGACGGTTTATCTCACAGGCGATCGCATCTTGCGCCAGATCGTCCAGAAGGTGGAATTAGAGCAACGAGTTTTGGGCTATCTTAGGGTAAGTCATCCCTGGTTCGAGGTAACCAAACCGATCAATCAGCTAACTAGAGATTTGATTATTGGCATTAGTCTGATGATTCTCTGTGTAGGTGGTATCGGCTGGTTTTTATCGGGTATTGCCATCAAACCGATCCAGATTTCCTATTCTAGTTTGAAGCAGTTTACTGCCGATGCTTCCCACGAGTTGCGTAACCCGATTGCCACCATTCAAACTAACGTCCAGATGGCGTTGGCTTATCCAGAAGCGGAACCCCAGCTACAGCAAAGACAGCTACAGATTATTGAACGTTTGACTCAGAAGTTGGGACGTTTAGTTAATGATTTGCTATTCCTGGCTCGTTCAGATAGCGGTATCGCCCAGCTAGATTGGCAACCTGTACCGTTGGATGCCTTATTGATCGAGGTGATTGAGGAACAAAGAATTGCCGCTAGCCAAAAGGGACTGTTTCTTTCATTACACATTGTTGAACCAGAAATTAAAGGAGCGGATTTGCCAGAGGAGGATATCTTTACCGTCGAAGGAGACTGGGATTATTTATCTCGTTTATTTACAAATTTGATTGCCAACGCGATCGAGCATACCGAACAAAATGAAGGGATAGAAGCTTCGGTAGAGATAGAATTAGCCCTGATTAAATCTATTAGAGTAAGAGAAATCAATAGTCAATACGAACTAAAAGTCAAGGTAACAGATAACGGTAAAGGCATACCTGAGTCTGAATTGACACATATCTTTGACCGCTTTTATCGTGGCGATCCCGCTCGTTCTCCTCAACGTCAAATAAATACTCCAACAGGTGCAGGGCTAGGATTGGCGATCGCCAAAGCTATTGTGGAAAATCACCAGGGACAAATCAGCGTCGAGAGCATTGTCGATCGAGGAACTACTTTTACCGTGACTCTACCGCAAAAGTACAGGTGAAATTGTGGTTGATATATTTTGGCATCGGGTAAGAAAAGGGAAAAATGCGATCGCTATTTAATCAACTAGACTTGATTTATGGATATGAAGGAGTGAGCCATGATTACAGTAAATAAGGATGCACAACGTACCGATTACACTCCAGCAGAGTATCTAGCAATGGAGTCAGAGTCGGATGTTAAACATGAATATCGAGATGGGGAGATAGTAAAGATGACAGGGGGGACTCCCAATCATAATGACATTGCGGGGAACTTTTACGCATTTCTGAAATTGGCTTTGCGGGGTAAAGGGTACAAGCTATTTATGACGGATTTGCGCCTCTGGATTCCTCAATTTAATATTTATACTTATCCTGATGTGATGGTGATTAAAGGGCAACCTGTATTGCAGGATAATCGTAACGATACGGTGACGAATCCCTTGTTAATTGTTGAAGTGCTATCTAAAAGCACCAAGAACTACGATCGGGGAGACAAGTTTGATTACTATCGTTCCATTCCTGGCTTGGCTGAATATATTCTGGTAGATCAATATCGCTATACTGTTCAACAGTATGCCAAAGCAGAAGATAGTCGTTGGTGGTTAAGCGAATATCAGGCTGTAGATAATAGTTTTACTTTTGCTAGTCTAGACTTAGAAATTGGACTAAACGATATTTACGAAGAAATTGAGTTTAGCTAAATACAGGCAGCAGTTGCAATAAAGAGAAAATACCTGCACTCAAAATCGCCGCCACTGGCAAAGTAACTACCCAGGCTAAGACTACCGATCGGATCGTCTCCCATTTAACACCCTGATTCCGTGAGGCTAAACCAATACCAATCACACTACCCACTAGAGCATGAGAAGTAGAAACGGGTAAACCAATGCGGGAGGCAATTAAAATTGTGCTGGCGGTGGCTATTTCAGCGCAAAACCCCGTACTGGGTACCAGAGAAATAATGTTCTCCCCGACGGTGGCAATGACGTTTTTACCTTGGACTGCCAAACCCGCAACGATACCTAATCCCCCCAACACCAGAATCCATAACGGGATATCCAAGCTATCAATTGGTACCACTCCAGTATTTAAAATAAAGATAATAGCTGCCAAAGGCGCGATCGCATTTCCCACATCATTTGAGCCATGGGCAAAAGCTACGAAACAGGCACTAAGCACCTGATATTTAGCCATAACTCTTTCCATAATCCGCAGATCGATTTTTTGTTTTAGATAACTGTAGAACTTACCCCAGCCATAATAGGTAATGCCTCCTGTAGCGACAAACCCGATACCTAAGCTAATGGTTCGTTCAGGCAAGGGGAAATAATCAAATACGGGTAGCTGCACAATCGTCGGCAAGACAATCACGCCAAACACGGCAATCAATGACGCACTCAGCCAGGGAATCCATTCTAATAGCTGCTGTAAAGTATTCTCCTGCTCAAAGAGCCAGTAGCGCAGCAGACTATATAAACTCGCTGCCACGATCGCACTAACTAGGGGAGTAACCAGCCAACCCAAACAAATCAAACCAATATTGTCCCAGGCGATCGCTTCAGTGCCAATTGCTACCCAACTAAATCCTGCGATCGCACCTACCACCGCATGAGATGAAGCTACAGGCAAACCTCGACTAGTAGCTACCTGTAGCCAAATGCCACAGGCAAGCAATACTGCAATCATTCCTAGTATAAATGTCTCAGGACTGTCAGCGAATAAGCTGGGATTAGCTACTTTGGTTGCTAGAGTAGCAGATACTTGTTTACCAAATACTACCGCCCCCGTAAACTCTAAAATTCCCGCGATAATAATTGCCTGAGTCAGAGTAATTGCTTTAGAACCCACGGATGTTCCCATCGAGTTGGCGACATCGTTTGCCCCCAGATTCCATGCCACATAGACGGCAAGCAGAGAAATTAAGGTCAGGGAAATTAAAGTGTTAGACAAGGGTTTATAGAATTAGTTCAATAAATACAAAATAGACCAGTTTCATTGGGTCAAACAACATTGAAGTCTAAAAGGTTAGAAGCAAACAAAAATTAATCAATCCGAAACGTGAATTACGATACCCTAGAACGAGTGATTATTTAAATTTTTTTAAGCTATTTCCTATGACATCCACTGTTGAAACTGATAAGCGTACTGTTCGGATCGGCACTCGTAAAAGTCAGCTTGCTTTAGTACAAACTTACTGGGTGAAAGCTGAGTTAGAAAAGCATTTTCCTGATATCAGTTTTGAAGTTGAGGAAATGAGTACCAAGGGGGACAAAATTCTGGATGTTCCTTTGGCAAAAATTGGTGACAAAGGTTTGTTTACCAAGGAGTTAGAAGTGGGAATGCTCAACAATACCACGGATTTTGCGGTACATTCCCTCAAGGATTTGCCGACTAACCTACCAGAAGGCTTAATGTTGGGCTGTGTAAGTAAAAGAGTCGATCCTGCTGATGCTTTAGTTGTCAATGAAAAGTACCAGGATAAACAGTTAGAAACTTTACCAGCAGGTGCCATAATTGGCACTTCCTCCCTCAGACGGCTGGCGCAGCTACGCCATCATTTTCCCCAGCTAGAGTTTAAAGACATTCGGGGTAATGTCAATACTCGTTTAGCCAAGCTTGATGCAGGAGAGTATGACGGGATTATCCTAGCGGTAGCTGGATTACAGAGATTAGACATGGGCGATCGCATTCACCAAACTATTTCCCCCGAAATTTCCCTTCATGCGGTGGGACAGGGTGCATTAGGCATTGAATGTCGTGAAGGGGATGCAGAAATTCTTAGAATTCTCAAGGTTTTAGAGGATGCTGATAGTTGCGATCGCACTTTAGCCGAAAGATCGTTTTTGAGAGAACTAGAAGGGGGATGCCAAGTGCCAATTGGGGTCAATACCATGATTGAAAGCGATCGACTTACTCTAGTGGGAATGGTTGCCAGTCTCGACGGCAAACAATTGCTTAAAGACACTGTAACAGGTGAGCGAAAAGCTTCAGAGCAGCTTGGTAAAGAATTAGCGACCAAATTGAAAGAACAGGGAGCAGGAGAGATCCTGGCAGAAATATTTGCTCAAGTAGGGCGGGGATAAGTGAAAATTAGCTTCAAAAATATAAAGTTCCTTTGACTCTAGGAAAAATATCGAGTATCACATAGTAGTCAAATTAACTTTTTTGAGTCTTATTAATGATGAATATCAAAACTATCGCTGTTCCCGCATTTATAGCTTTATCCTTAGTTTTTACTGCCTGTGCAGAGGATCAAACAATCGAATCTCCTGGTACTGTAGACGGTGCCGCTCAAGACAGTGTTAATGGTGTTGAACAGGGTACTGATGCTATAGATGATGCCGCTCAAGACGGTGCCAATAGTGTTGAGCAAGGTACTGACGATGCTGGAAATGCCGTTCAAGACGGGGCTAAAGACCTCCAGAAAGGTGCTGACAATGCTGGTGATGCAGCGCAAGATGGCGTTAAACAAGGTGTTGAAGGTACTGGAGATGCTATTAAAGATATGGGAGACAAGATTCCTGATAGCAAAAGTCAGTAGGTGAGCAGAATCTTCTCGATTACTTATTCTAATCTCTTAATAGTTTTTAGCTAACTTTCAAAACTTATACAGCACAACTGATAATATTTATGAGTGGGTGTCGGATAGATAATTCTACCGATACCTATTTTTTTAGCAAAAAATTATCTTAATTCTTTCAAATAGGCTATTTAAACAATGATCGATTTTTTCACCTATGCTAAATGGTCGGGAATTGCCACCATTATTTCCTTAATCGTAGCGATTGTTTCGTTTGTGGTGGGCTGGAGTTTTCGCTTTCGTTTAGTGGGGGTAACAAGTTTTATGGCAGTGCTGAGTCTGGGGATTTTTGCCCTAGGTTTAGGCTTATTTCCCCATGCAGATATACCTGGAACGGCTCGCTATTCCCTAGTTTATGATAGTGGTGGAAATCAAGCAGTAGTCGCCGTATCTCCCGATATCGATAAATCCGCGATCGAACCTACTCTAATTCAAGCAGCAAGCGATCTATACTCTTATGGCAGAACAGGCTCAGGCGGTAACAATCAATTTACTGTTAAATTAAGAACAGTATTACACCCCAAACCTGGAATATCTCAACCTTTATTTTTAGGCACAGCCAAGCGCTCCTTAATTAGTCGAAATAATGGAAATAATGAAGAAGATATTGAAATAACAGTATTTGACCAGAATGTAGCCCAGCTACCGTCGTCTCTCAAGCCAAGCAATTCGTAATTCAAGTATCCAAAAGATATGAGCAAACAAGCTACCACCGCAACTAGTCAGAAGTTACGTAGTTATCCGCCTTTGGCGATCGCTCCCGCTAGAGTCTTGCGTGGGGAAAACTGTTTAGCTAATTCAGGTCAGGAAATTGCTAGTTTGGGAGTTCGTCCTTTAGTGGTAGGGGGGAATCAAACTTCCAAGATAATTAAGTCTGTTTTAGCTCTGTTAAAAAAACACAGTCTAGCTAGCCAGACATCAAACTATAGTCCCGACTGCGCTGAGTCCTCGTTAGCTCGCTTAAAACAGTCAGTACAACAGCATCAAGCCGATCTAGTAATTGGAGTTGGCGGTGGCAAAGCTCTAGATATGGCCAAACTGCTGGCTCACCAGTGCAACTTACCCATTGTCACCATTCCGACTTCTGGAGCTACCTGCGCTGCTTGGACAGCCTTGTCAAATGTTTATTCTGAGGGCTGGAGCATTTCAATACGATGTAACCCTAAGTCGCTGTCCAGATCTGTTGCTCCTGGACTATAGTTTGGTACGCACTGCACCTAAGCGCACTCTCATTGCGGGAATTGGGGATGCGATCGCCAAGTGGTATGAAGCTTCTGTTAGCAGTGGTGATGCCACAGATACACTATTAATTTCGGCAGTACAGCAAGCGCGAATTTTACGGGACATTCTGTTTCAAAAATCGGCGATCGCTCTTGAACGACCTGATAGTAATGAATGGCGAGAAGTAGTTGATGCAACCGTGTTACTGGCGGGAGTAATTGGGGGTGTTGGCGGTGCCGATTGTCGTACAGTCGCAGCTCATGCAGTTCACAATGGTCTGACCCATCTGTTGGAGGCACATGATGTGCTTCACGGAGAGAAAGTAGCTTACGGTATCCTAGTCCAGCTACGTTTGGAAGAAATGGTGCAGGGAAATCAACTTGCTGCCTCTTCGAGAAGACAGTTACTACAGTTTTATACCCAGATCGGCTTGCCCAAAACTTTAGAAGATTTAGGATTAACTAATATTAGCCTGGCTCAACTACGGCAGGTAACAGCGATCGCTACTAATCCTCAATCCGATATTCACCGATTGCCGTTTAGCGTCTTACCAGAACATTTGGCTGCGGCAATGGTATCAACTACACTTTGTGAGACAACAAACAGCAAACCATAGGTTAAATAAAGTGCCAATTTCTTACCTACTTTGCTATTTATCTTATGCAAGATTTATTAATTAACTTTGAGGAATTGAGCTAATAGACTTAAAACCTCTTTTTTTAGGAAAAATAATTCAAATTTTTGACACCATAATTCAATATAATCCAATTTTCTGATGGGGAATGCAATCTAATTGCCTATCTACTTGAGGCAGGTTGATTAAGATGAGAACTTCAATTATCTTTTGTAACAAATTATCTTGAAGCTGGGAGTTTTAGCACCAGACTTGTGGAAATAGATTAGTGTTTTTGGTAATATATGATGGCGAAATACGATTAGTACTATTACCTAATGAAAAATACTTAAATTAACCTAACCCTTCTCAAGATCTCCTCTAACCGTCTTATATAATTAATCGCCAAATAATCAGATAATATTTAGACCTGAAATGTTACATAAAACGCATAATTCTGTAGTTACATTAGCAATATTACTTTCATTAGTAGGTATATCAAAGCCAGCTAAGGCTTTTTTACTGGCGCAGTCAGATACAGTCCCCACAACTTTCACTGTTCCAGATAAACTACCTCAAGACTCAGCAGTTAAAATCGCAACTTCCAATAGTACTAGTAGTATTGCTAAAGGTTTAAATGAAGGTTTTAGCAATAAATATCCCCAAGCTAAAGTCACTATACAAACCCAAAGTTCTGATGACGCATTAAAGAGTCTATCAGCAGGAAAAGCCGATCTCGTAGCCATTGGTCGTAACTTAACCCCCGCAGAAAAAGAACAGGGATTTATTTCAGTTCCCATTAGCCGAGAAAAAATTGCGATCTTTGTCTCCAATAATAATTCCTATGATGGAAATTTAACCATCGATCAATTTGCCAAAATTTTTAGAGGAGAAATTACCAATTGGTCGGAGTTGGGACGCGACACACCAGGAGAAATTAAGCTGGTAGATTCCCCCGACACTAATGACACCAGACAAGCTTTTCCCAATTATCCTGTATTTCAAGCAGCTGAATTTAACACAGGTGCTAATGCAACTAAATTAGATCGAGACAATATAGATACCATGATTGCTGAGTTGGGTGATAACGGTATTGGTTATGCCGTTGCCAACGATGTAATCAGTCGAGATGATGTCAAAATCGTCACCATGCACCAAACTCTACCAGATGATCGCAGATATCCCTTTTCTGAACCTTTCAGCTTGGTATATCAGGGAACTCCCAGTGAAGCAGCGCAGGCATATCTAGGATTTGCAGCTACAGAAGGCGGAAAACAAGTAGTTGCCAATCGAGTAGGTTCAGTTGCCACTGCCGCTGCCGTTGCTTCAGGTGTTGCCAGCAATCTAAATGGTCAAAATGGCACCACTACGAACAAAAAAACTGGATTTGTAGACTCTACAAAAAATTTACGATGCAGCTTTGGCAGTTACTCAAAATCTCTGGGCGCTCTTTTGGAAAATACGCGCCTCTTCTGATCTTATTTCTGACAGCAATAACGCTGCCTAGTTGTACGATCAGTCAGCCTGCTAAACCCTTTAGCTCTGAGGCTTTACCAACAGAAGCGATCGCCGAAATTAGTGAAATTCGTAGCTATCCTGTACGAGTGAGATACTTGAATGCTGCATCCGCAAGACCTGCAACCGTCGGTGTGCCGCTCCCCTGCCGGATGGTAGCCCTATCCAAGGGAAAATCGAGGTGAGCCTCATCGAGTGCACCCAAAAATCGGAATTGCTAGGCGCCGGATTGCAAACCGTTTCCGACGGGAAGCTGCTGGAGTCAGGTGGATCCTACTACATTGACATGCAAGCAGATGGACAACAACTCGCTATCAAGGAAGGCAAAACCGTCGAGGTCGATTTCCCCAAGGTCAGCGGCAAAAAGATGGAGCTCTTTTATGGTGCCCAAGATGAGCGCGGGCAGATGAATTGGTGGTGGCATGGAACTCCAGGAGCAATTGGTCTCCCCACGCTCGTCTTGGGCACCATAAAGAGCTCGTGTTCCCGCTGACCTTCTGAGGGAAATCGACCCTCGACGGTTTTGCCTTCCTTGATAGCGAGTTGTTGTCCTGCTTGCATGTCAATGTAGTAGGATCCACCTGACTCCAGCAGCTTCCCGTCGGAAACAGTTTGCAATCCGGCGCCTAGCAACTCCGATTTTTGGGTGCACTCGATGAGGCTCGGCCTCAATTTTGCCTTGAATAGTGCATCCGGCAGGGGAGCGGCACCAACAGTAGGGTCTTGCGGATGCAGCATTCAAGTATCTCGCTCGTTGATAGCTACGAATTTCACTAATTTCGGCAAAAGCTCACTCTGTTGGTAAAGCCTCAGAGCTAAAGGGTTTAGCAGGCTGACTAATCGTACAACTAGGCAGCGTTATTGCTGTCAGAATAGAATCAGAAGGAGCACGTGTTTTTCCAAAAGAGCGCCTTTACGAGTAACTGCCAACTACATGGAATTTTTTTGTAGAGTCTACAATTTAATCCCAGTTTTTGTTGTAGTAGTGCCATTTTGACCATTTAGATTGCTGGCAATACCTGAAGCAACGGCAGCGGCAGTGGCAACTGAACCTACTCGATTGGCAACTACTTGTTTTCCGCCTTCTGTAGCTGCAAATCCTAGATATGCCTGCGCTGCTTCACTGGGAGTTCCCTGATATACTAAGCTGAAAGGTTCAGAAAAGGGATATCTGCGATCATCTGGTAGAGTTTGGTGCATGGTGACGATTTTGACATCATCTCGACTGATTACATCGTTGGCAACGGCATAACCAATACCGTTATCACCCAACTCAGCAATCATGGTATCTATATCGTCTCAATCTAATTTAGCTGCATTAGCACCTGTATTAAATTCAGCTGCTTGAAATTACGGATGGAAAAGCTTGTCTGGTGTCATTAGTGTCGGGGAATCTACCACTTAATTTCTCTGGTGTGTCGCGTCCCAACTCCGACCAATTTGTAATTTCTCCTCTAAAAATTTTGGCAAGGTTAAATTTCCATCATGAATATTATTGGAGACAAAGAATCGCAATTTTTTCTCGGCTAATGGGAACTGAAATAAATCCCCTATTTTCTGCGGGGGTTAAGTTACGACCAATGGCTACCAAGAAATCGGCTTTTCCTGCTGATGACTCTTTTTAATGCATCATGGGATAGTTTTGGGTTTGTATGGTGACTTTAGCTTGGGGATATTTATTGCTAAAACCTTCATTTAAACCTTCAGCAATACTACTAGTACTATTGGAAGTTGCGATTTTAACTGCTGAGTCTTGAGGTAGTTTATCTGGAACAGTAAAAGTTGTGGGGACTGTATCTGACTGCGCTAAAAAAGCCTTAGCTGGCTTTGATATACCTACTAATGAAAGTAATATTGCTAATGTAACTACAGAATTATGCGTTTTATGTAACATTTCAGGTCTAAATATTATCTGATTATTTGGCGATTAATTATTGTGAGGAATGTAGAAAAAAGGTTAGGTTAAATTAAGTCTACAATTAGGTAATAGTACTAATCGTATTTCGCCATCATATATTACCAAAAACACTAATCTATTTCCACAAGTCTGGTGCTAAAACTTGACTTCAAGATAATTTGTTACAAAAGATGATTATTCTCATCTTAATCAACCTGCCTCAAGTAGATAGGCAATTAGATTGCATTCCCCATCAGAAAATTGGATTATATTGAATTATAGTGTCAAAAATTTGAATTATTTTTACTTAAAAAAGAGGTTTTAAGTCTATTAGCTCAATTCCTCAAAGTTAATTAATAAATCTTGCCTAAGATAAATAGCAAAGTAGGTAAGAAATTGGCACTTTTATTTAACCTATGGTTTGCTGTTTGTTTATCTCACAAAGTGTAGTTGATACCGTCCGCAGCCAAATGTTCTGGTAAGACGCTAAACGGCAACGAGTGAATATCGGATTGAGGATTAGTAGGTCGATCGCTGTTACCTGCCGTAGTTGAGCCAGGCTAATATTAGTTAATCCTAAATCTTCTAAAGTTTTGGGCAAGCCAATCTGGGTATAAAACTGTAGTAACTGTCTTCTCGAAGAGGCAGCAAGTTGATTTCCCTGCACCATTTCTTCCAAACGTAGCTGGACTAGGATACCGTAAGCTACTTTCTCTCCGTGAAGCACATCATGTGCCTCCAACAGATGGGTCAGACCATTGTGAACTGCATGAGCTGCGACTGTACGACAATCGGCACGACAACACCCCCAATTACTCCCGCCAGTAACACGGTTGCATCAACTACTTCTCGCCATTCATTACTATCAGGTCGTTCAAGAGCAATAGCCATTTGAAACAGAATGTCCCGTAAAATTCGCGCTTGTCGTACTCCGAAATTAATAGTGTATCTGTGGCATCACCACTGCTAACAGAAGCTTCATACCACTTGGCAATCGCATCCCCAATTTCCCGCAATGAGGTGCGCTTTTGGTGCAGTGCGTACCAAACTATAGTCCAGGAGCAACAGAATCTGGACAGCGACTTAGGTTACGTCGTATTGAAATGCTCCGCCCTCAGAATAAACATTTGACAAGGCTGTCCAAGCAGTGCGATGGTGACAATGGGTAAGTTGCACTGGTGAGCCAGGATTTCGCTGTTAGAGCTTTGCCTCGCCGACTCCATACAATCGGCTTGATGCTGTTGTACTGACTGTTTTAGCGACTAACAGGCAGTCGGGACTATAGTTTGATGTTGAGTTGCTAGACTGTT
>CAVRWR010000047.1:0-85065 GCA_963724445.1 uncultured cyanobacterium
ATATGCCCCAGGTGCGAAACCAGTGAGACGATGATTTAATAATTGTTCCCATGCCCATATCGTAGTTGAAGTGAGCCACAATCAAAGCTAGTTCAATAATTAGTATTGCCCCAAACCAAAACCAGGCTAGAGGAGCAATCACAACTTTATCGCGCTCAGGGGTAGCTTCAGTTTGCTCCCACCATTTTTTGAATAGACAAAACAGCAAAGCACTTCCCATAAAGGCAGTTAGGAAGTAATTCGCTCCTAATAAGTAAATACCATAAGTACCAATTATGTAATACCAAACTATTGCCTCTGGTAGATTTTGTGGTGCGATTGATTTACTACTCATGGTCTATGGCTTACCTTTTCCACTAGAGTTGGCTTTTGTCTTGGGCAAAGGCGGTAAATAGTAATAACCTCTTCCGTTAGAACTACCTTTAGCATTTTCAGACCCTGCCAATTTCGAAATTTGACTTTCTTGTTCTAATCTATCTTTTGACCAGAGGGACAATAAACCTGTCGTTAACAACACCGAAGAAAGCATCGAACCTAACAGCACAAGCTCTTTTTTGGGAGAACTAGAGCTTTTTGGTAAGCTTGGAGATGAGATTATAGATACGGGTGGGATAGGAAGCAGAAGTTTGAGATTTACTCAGATCCAATTGGGTAGCAGTGGAAGAGAAAAACTGCCTCCGCTAACTGCACTTCTCGTTGGAGCTTCTCTAATTCTGAGCCAGATTGAGACATATTTGCCTGCTTGACCTCTAATTCGGCGATCTGCTCTTTTAAACTCTGCCCCTGATCGCCTAAACCCTCTTGTTCTGCTTGTAAAGAAATAAGCTCTTGGAATAAGCTAGCTCTTTGAGACTGGGAGTAATCATTACTGTTGATATTTAGAGCTTTGAGGCTATCAAAATCAAAAGGTCTACCCAAAAGAGACTCAGCACGACGATTGAATTCTGCCTGAGTATCATTTTGCTGGGCTTGCTTGGCAACTACAGCGGGATGAGCGTCCGAAAATTCAGCTTTAAGATTGACTAGCTCGCGACTAACTTCGCCGTAGTTACTTAGATACTCTTTAAATTGAGGATCGGACTGTAAAATTAATGCATCGGCAGCTTCTTGAGCCGACAAACCTAAACTACTTCTTAGCTCATTAAAACGGGAGCTAATTTTTTGCTTCTGAGCAATTATTTCTGCTCGCTGTTTGCGCAGACCCTCAATATTATAGGTTAAGTTTGAATTTTGCTCTGTTGAACTCAATCCCGAACTAATTTTGAACTGAGCCAATTTCTGGCGTGCCTGCTTTAGTTTTTCTCTAGTGGCTTGAAGAGTATTTTCCAGTTGTTGACTGTTATTGCTACTCTCATCATTTCTTAAGCGTTGAAGACTCTGCTGTAGGGCATTCTGAATCGCGATCGCCTTAATTTGAGCTAATTCAGGTTCCTCACCATTAATCTGAAACTCGATTAAAGTAGTGTTACCTGGAATTTCTACCTTGGGATTGCCAAATTCTGTTAAAGGCATACCAATACTTTGAGCCGCCTTATCCAAGACCTCTTCTGTCCCAGCCAGGTATTTATAGTTTTCTCTAGGATCGGCAAAATCGCTATTATAAGGAGATTCACTTTGAGAAGAAGCCTGCCCCACCCCTGGTAACTCTATACTGGTAGATGAATTACTAGAAGGAAGCGCAAGGGTCCATTTGCTGGTATAGCTGGGCGGTCTAAACTGAAGATAAGCAAAACTTGCCAGCCAAATAAATAAATTACCCAAGAGCCATATTTTGAGATAAAATTTCTTGTCCCTTGGCTTGGTTGGCAAGGGCGATCGCTGGTTATTAATGTATATCTCGTCTATATTTGTTACCCGCGCGTATTCAAGGTCATTGGCTTTATTTTCCTGAACCTCTATCGGTTGAGCGGTGGGCATTGACGCAACCACTTTATTTACTAGTCCAGGTGCCAACTGAGAGTAACCGCGATTGACAAAGGTGATCGCTTCAATTAGCTCTTCCTTTGGCGTATTCTTCAATAAGTATCCTGTAGCTCCAGCCTGTAGCGATCGCGCAACATACTCATTGTCATCATGCATACTTAGAATAATGACCTTGACACCAATAAACTTTTGGCAAATTATTGCTGTAGTTTCTACTCCATCGAGTACTGGCATCTCCATATCGATCAAGACTATATCAGGCTTCAGTATTTCTACTTGCTCAATTGCACTATGACCGTCACTAGCAGTACCGACAATCTCAAAATCCTCTATGGGTTCTAGCCAGGAACGAAGAGATTCTCTGACAGTTTTTTGATCATCTACTAATAGAATTTTAATCATATCGTTTTTATGAAAAAGCTGGCTGTTTCTGCCAATTTAACTGTCCAAGTAAGTATGGATATAAATAAAATTTATTTTAAAAAACAAGGTTCTTAATTCTTTATACTCAGCAATATACAGTTAAAGCATACTTTTTGTAAACAAAATATTTATCTGCTTATTTAGGCGATCTAAATCTATAGTCTTAGTTTTTAGTTTGCTGATGGATTTTTTATTGTCTAATACTTATCTGAAATTAGACTATTGATTAGTATTATTGATGTTTTGGTATTTGAAATCTTGAACTGTATACTACTTTGCCTAATAAAAGTATTCATAATAAATAGCGACAAAACATTAATAAAAATTTTACTTGAAACACAATATTATGTATGATACCTTCTTAAGTATAATTGCTTAAGTATAAATCCATACTTTTCATTTAGTAAATTTAAGCTTTATTTTAAATAACGTCTCAACAAAACCTAGCTCCATTATCTAATCACTTATTTTAAGCGCTTAATTATGTATGTATGCGCTCGGTTAACCATAAAAAAATAATGACAAATAAGCCAACTCTATCAATTTTTTATCAGTTCGATCCATGGAGCAGTAGTATTGGCGGGATTCAGACCTTTATTTGCTCCTTTCTGAAATATGCTCCACCAGAGTTTGAGGTAAGGCTGGTTGGCACTGGAGGAAAAGATTCGGTTATCGGGCAATGGTCTGACCGAGAATTTGCTGGTAGAGCGATTAAATTCATGCCTGTAGTTCGGATTGAAAACGACGATGTAAGGCGTATAGTACCAACAACTTTAAAGTATACATATGCCCTAACCAAGTATGATTTTAGCTCTGACTTTATGCACTTTAATCGCATCGAGGCAGCTCTAGCTAGTCGTAGTTGGCAGGGAGAAAAAATTCTTTTTGTCCATAACGATATTCAAAAGCAGATGAGTTCTGCTAATGGTAACAACGCGATCCTCTGGCAAAAGTTTCCGACTATATACTTTGCTCTAGAAAGCTATCTAGTCAAGCAGTTTGACCATATTTATTCTTGTCATACCGAGACGACAGAATTTTATCAGCAAAAATATCCTAACCAAGCCCAATCTATTACCTATCTCGAAAATACGGTAGACAATGAAGTCTTTTATCCCCTGTATTCTGACAAGGAAGCTCAAAGGTGCAGTTTAGCCAAAGAAATGAAGCTGAGGGAAAATACTCGTTTTGTCCTGTTTGCTGGTCGTTTGCATCCTCAAAAAGATCCTCTTTTGTTGATTAAAGCTTTTGCCAACTTAAATGAGCCTGATACGCATCTGTTGATCGCTGGTGCAGGAGAATTAGAATCAGAAATACGGTTGGAAATAGCCAATCGAGGCTTAAACGGCAAGGTGACTCTGCTCGGTGCAGTGCCTCAAGCAAAGCTTGCTAGTTTACACAGAGTTAGTAGTGTTTTCGTCCTTTCTAGCGTTTATGAAGGTTTACCCCTGACAGTGTTAGAGGCGCTTTCTAGTGGAACACCAGTGGTAACCACAGACTCAGGGGAGACACCGAACTTCTTAACTGCTGATAGCGGTATTGTCTGCAAAGAGAGAACGCCAAAAGCGATCGCCCTAGCTTTGAAGCAGATATTACAGAACCCAGAACAGTATCCCGCCTCAGCTTGCGTCCAGACGGCAAAACCATACAGTGCCAAAACCGTAGTGGGTCAAGTTTATCAAGATATGTTCCAGCGATGGGAGCGGCAAACTGCTGGTGGCGCTAATAAAACTCTCTCTTTAGCAAAGTAGTAGCTGACTAGTTTTTAAAGGTAAATACACATAGTTCATTGGTTCAAACAAAATGAAAATCGCCGTAATTGGAGTCAAAGGACTCCCTGCAAAACAAGGTGGCATAGAACATTATTGTCAAGCACTGTATCCTAAGATAGTCGAACAAGGACATACTGTCGATTTATATGCTCGCTCTAGTTATATCAATGAATCCTGGCTTTCGACTTATGAGCATGAGGGAGTAAGAGTAATTTGTTTACCTTCTTTACCGATTAGAGGCTTAGATGCTCTGACAAGTTCTGGTCTTGCAGCTTTAGTGTGTTTATTGCGAGGTTATGATGTAGTTCATTTTCACGCTTTGGGACCATCTTTGTTTAGTTTTATTCCTCGTCTTCTATCTTCTGCCAGGGTAATTGCTACCTGTCAGGGATTGGATTGGCAACGAGGTAAGTGGGGTAAATCTTCTAGTAGCGTTATTCGTCTGGGGGAAAAAATGGCAGCAAAATACGCTCATAATATCGTAGTAGTTTCCTTAGCATTACAGGATTATTTTAAGCAAACCTACAATCTAGATTCTGTCTATATTCCCAACGCTCCAGGAATATATGCCAAGTCCGACCCAAACTTCAATTTTGTCAAGTCGTTTAATTTAGAGCCAGGTAAATACTTTTTATTCTTGGGTAGATTAGTACCAGAAAAAAGACCCGAGCTACTGTTAGAGGCTTTTCAACAGCTAAATCAGTCGGGTTGGAAACTTGTCCTGGCAGGGGGTGATAGCGATACTACAGATTATATTTCAGGACTAATTAACTTGGCAGGAAACAACCCCAATGTAGTTTTTGCTGGAGAACTAAGGGGTAGTCGTTTAGCAGAAATGGTCAGGGGTGCAGGAGTATTTGTACTTCCTTCCGATCTTGAAGGACTGCCTTTGGCGATGTTAGAAGCCATGCGGGAATGTGTTCCAGTAGTAGCTAGTGACATTGCTCCCCATCAGCAATTAGTCGGCAGCGATCGCGGAACCCTGTTTAAAGCGGGAGATGTTAATTCCTGTAGGTTAGCTCTAAAAAGTGCTATGGCTCGACCACAGCAGCTAGAATCAATGGCACGAACCGCACAAAAATATATTCAAGAAAATTATACCTGGGAAAAAATTACCGCTGATAATTTGTTGGTATATTCTCAGCCCAACAATCTTAGGCAGGTTGAAGACATGGCAGCACCGAAAAAGAGTTCGATTGAATCTGAGAAGACAAAAGTTACTCAATCTTAAGTAAGTCAAACGTAGAATAAATATTTATTTCCGCCAACTCTCAATATTCTTGCTGACTGCGGACAATATTCTCCGTCATTTCTGCCAATTCTTTTAGCTCGATTTCTAACTTGCGGGCTTTCTTTTCAGATCCAAGTTTTTTGGCGATCGCTGCTCGCGCTAGATCTTCGCGATCTCTTTGCACAGCTTCTTTTGCCACTCTTGACCAGGTTTGCACTTCGGCGATCGCATCATTATACTTGGGCTGTACCTGATTCCAAACAGACTTAATATCCACTAAAGCTTCTGCGGTAAGTTTAGCGCTGGTACTGTTGTCTTTTCCTCTAAGCGCCTGTTGAACTGGCTCATATAGCTTTGAGATATCTAGAGTCGTGACGGCAGGCAGGTAGTTTCGGACTTGTTTACTATCGTCAATTCCTGTTTTACACCAGCTAGTAAAGTGTTCACAATTGTTAAACAAAAGATTATAGTCCTGTTCTCCTAGTCGGCTTTTAGCTCTTTCTACCACCACATCAGGAATATAGCCAAAACCTTCGCTGTATTCGGCTACATAGATTGGATTGCCTCGACTGAAGGTAGCCATCGAAGTCTGTTCAATTGTTTCATTGGGCTTACGATAGTGAATTACCGTACCATCACCACAGTCAATACCATAGTGTTTATATAGCCCTTCTAGCTGCCCAAAATTACGATATACGTAGATACAATCGCCTTTCGTCATTAAATAAATTTAATAAATATTATGGTGTATTGTTATCTAAATTTTAAATCATTTAGGCTTGCTAAGACCCAATTCTTGCTGCAATAGCTGGATTGACTTCTCGCTAATATAGCTCGCTGTGTTAATAATATCGGGAACCCGAATCAAATCTTCCCGCATCGCCATAATTTCTGCCTTGACTAGCTCATAGCTTGTATAGCCAACAATAATTGTATGAGCAGCCCGAATAACTGCCCTCAGTCGATCGCGATCGCCCACGGAGGAAGTTAACACCAGTAAATCATCTCCTCGTTGGCTGTTGACAATACTAGAAGCCACACTTAATGTTCCTTCACTGAGGCTGACAATGCCCAAACAGGCTTGAGATGGCAGCGCTTTGATGATTTCTAACTCCTTATTAAAATCATACATATCAATGGGAATTACCCGAAAGGAGTTCGGTGGCACGATCGCTAATACTTCTTGAATAAAATAGCGGTTGGTAATTAAGGTGCCAAAGTTAATTTCTGCCAAAATTTGCGGCAGCTTTTCCAACTCGATTAGTTCAATCTCGATGGAAAAAGAATCTTTTAATTCTTGCTGGATAATTTCTCCTGCACCAATATCCCTGTGGGGGACTGTTACCACTACGCGATCGCAACAGCTAATGCGCCAGTCTATTTCTTCAATAAATAGCTCTTTTACCTGCTCGATATTACAGCCTAACGCCAAAACCCGATCTATACTTTCTTTAATGGCTTTAACCGATGCCGCTACAGGAGAATCAGGTTCGATAACATTTTCTCGCTCGTGCTGCTTAACGTAGATACCTGAGCCAGCAATAGACTCTACTAATCCGCTATCTTCTAGCTGTTGATAGACTTTACTGATGGTATTTCGATGCAAACCAGTGATCATCGCTAATTGCCTGGTGCTGGGTAAACGATGAGCTGGAGGATATTGTCCCGAGGCGATCGCAAACTGAATCTGGGCAAAAAGCTGTTTGGAAGCTGGTACGTCACTATCTGACTGGATTTGAAAGTTCAGCATGAAAATAAGCGTACTTGAAGGTTTTATGTGCGCTATTGTAGGCGTAAAACTAGTTTTTTTCGGGAAATATTTTTCAGCTTCAGTAAAATATGCTGATTTGTGACAGGATTTGACGCAAATTTTTAGCCAATCGTTCGATAAGAATGAGTCAACTTTTCTGAACTCAAGGTTACCCAGTATGTAATGTCGTCTTTAGTAATTCTATTTTCCTGTTGGGCAATTTCTGCTCGCAGCTTGTTGCTGGTTTCTTAGTTGTGAAGGAAATAAGTTTTGTAAAAAGAAGTTGACCGTATTTGGTTTTAATAGTCCTTGTTTGATCGCAGTGTCACCAAAACGTAAAGAATACTTATGTTGCTCTGCGAGAATTTTCTGAATATCAGATTCACTCAACAATCCTGCTTTGTTTAAATAAAATCCCAGGGGATGTTCGATTCTTCTGTTTGCCAGCTTATACCATTCTTGAACGAAGAAATCGGCAGTATCTTGCTTGATCCATCCTCTCAAAGCTAAGATTTCTCCCAGCCGCATATCTTCATAGTAGGTTTGATCTCGTAAGGCCACTTCTAGCTGAGGGCTAGTAATTAAATCAGCTTCTTTTAAAATTTCGCCAATAGGCTTAAAAGTAATAAATTTAGACATGATTAAGGTTCAATTTAAAATCATTAATTTATGTAAAATTCATTTAGTCAAATAGGCAGCATGATGCTGCATATGATCTTTTATAAAGCTACTAACCATAAAGTAGCTGTGATCGTATCCCTGATGCCAGCGTAAATTAAGATCTTGCTGCGCTTTTTGGCAGGCAGCTTGAAAATTTTCAGGTAATAATTGCTTTTGCTGATAGAATTGGTCGACTGTTCCCTGGTCGAGCAAAATTGTTGAGTTTAATTGGGTCTGCAAAACCAATTGACTAGCATCATATTCTGCCCATTTCTGCCGCTGAAGTCCTAAATATGCCGTAAATAACTTATCCCCCCAAGGACAATTCATTGGTGCAGCTATGGGCGCAAAGGCAGATACGGAAAGATACTGTTGCGGGTTTTTTAGCGCGCAAATTAATGCCCCATGCCCTCCCATAGAATGTCCAAAGATACTTTGTTTTTCCGACTTAACCGCAAAATTGGCACAAATTAAGCTGGGTAACTCGCGGGTGACGTAGCTATACATTTGATAGTGCTGTCTCCAGGGACTTTCGGTAGCATCGACATAAAAACCCGCACCACTGCCAAGATCCCAAGTATCATCCTCTCCAGGTATGCCTGTGTTACGGGGGCTGGTGTCGGGGGCAACAAGCATAATACCCAGTTCAGCCGCATGTTGTAACGCCCCAGCCTTAGTGATAAAATTCTCTTCGGTACAGGTCAAACCAGATAGATAGTAAAGAATAGGCACTGATTGAGACTTTGCTTGGGGAGGAAGATAGACAGCAAAATTCATCTCACAGTTACAGGTGGCTGATTGATGGGAGTAATAGGCAACTGTGCCGTCAAAACAAAGATATTCGGCTTTAAGATTGAGGGAATTAGACATGGTGAAAACTGTGGATCGATTATGATGATGAGTATTAGCTAGCACTAACCTTACCATTGGATTTTATCGTTGTTGACACCGAAGGCAGAAAAGAATTAACCGAAATTGCGATCGTCAATAGTGCAGGGCAAGTAATTTATGAGGCTTTGAATCAAGAACATCCTGAGTATCTTGCTAGGGGTATTCCCAGTAAGCCCTTAAAAACTATTTTGCTAGATTTTACGGCGATCGCTCACAATAAGGTCTTAGTATTTCACAATGCTGACCACGATCTTAAAGTACTAACAAGAAGTTTCCAAAAAGCCGATCTGGTTCAGAAACAATCGGTATCAGGTAGACTGCACCTATAAACTGGCTCGGCAATCTTTTCCTGATTCTGCTTACTCTTTAGAATATCTGGCAAAAAAGCTAAATTTAAAAGTAGATCGCCAGTATTTTAATCGCGAACAGGCTCACATAGCCAACTATGATGCTCAGTTTACCTATCAACTGTATTTAGCAATTAAGCAAAAGATGATTTCTCAGCCCAAACAGATTAATCCTTTTGGCAGTAGCCGTGTAGATAATCCCTTTCAAACCCATCCTGACAACCCGCAAATTTATCAAGCTCAATACAGCGTATTAGAATCCGTAATTGACGATCTCAAGTATGACCAAAATCATCAGAGTAAAGGGGCTGTGATTATTGGTCAACCAGGCACGGGGAAGACTCATCTAATCATGCGTCTTGCCAAACAAAGATTGAGGTTAAACCGTCTGTTGTTTATTCCCTGTCCCAATGATGCCAACACCATCAAATATCATACCTATAGCTGTATCTTAGAGTCCTTAAATAAGCCAATTCCAGGCACAGGATTTAACCAATTAGAGTATTTTTTGGCAAATACTTTTGTGGGCATTATCAAATCAACCAATACTGATGTTCAAAAAATCAGCAATATCCTAGACAAGATTAAAGACGATCCTCTTAAACTATATAAAATCTTAGGAGGAGAAGGCACTCAAACGAGGCGAAACAATTGGGACTATGTGGAGAAGTTTACTAGTGACTGGTGGTTTCAGCAATATGGTGCAGCAGGTTATGCTCCCGAAATTATCAAAGGGATCGTTAAATTTTGTCGTTACTCCGATCCTAGCTACAAGCAGTTAATCAAAAAATGGCTAGCTGCGGACGAATTAGCAACAGATGAACTAGAAAAGATTGGTCTAAGTAGTTGGCATGATGAAATTAGTAAAGAAGATTTTTCTCTAGAGGCGATTGCCGTTATCGGCAAACTTTCTCTCGTCCATGAACCATTAATCGTAGTTTTTGACCAGCTAGAAATGTTGGGACTAGAACACAATAGAGCTATATTGCTAAACTTTGGCGAGGCAGTCAAAGAAATCTTTACCAGAGTTCCCCACAGTTTAATTATCTTCAATTTGTTTCCCCATCGTTGGCAACAGCTACAGCAAACTTTTGATGGTTCAATTATCGATCGCATCTCCCAATATCAAGTATGGCTAGAATCGCCAATACCACAAGATATTCAGGAAATTCTCCAGTTAAAAGCCCAAGCTGTTAATTCGGATTTAGCTAGTTTATTTACCCCCGATGAGCTAAAACAAATTATTGGGAGCAATCTTTCGATTCGGCGAGTGTTAAATAATGCGGCGGAATACTTTCGCTACAAATATAAAAACATACCCCTGCCTCAACATCAAAACCCAGAAGAAGTAGATGAAACTACTCCTTCGGCAATCGTTACTAGACTAGATCGACTAGAAACCCAACAAAATCGACTGGAACAACTATTAACCAACATTGCTCAAGCATTTAGTGGCTTTGTCTCTCCCCTAGCCTCAGCAGCAAAATTATCTAGCTCAGAAAATTCTTTTTATTCAACGTCTCAGGCAAGTTCTACACCTCCCCTTAACTTGGAAAAATCTCTGGAAGCTAAGGTTAGAGAATATTTAATTACTCAACGAGAAGTCTTGGAACAGGATTATCGGGACTCGGAAATTTTGCTGGATGAAAAGGATATTGGCAAGCTGCAAGACATTATTGAGGCTTTCAAAAAAATAACTCCATTAGAAACCGATATCTTATCTACCAAAAGAGCTTTACCACCTCACCGAATTATCAGTAACAAAAATAACAAAAATCTCTGTATCGGCTTTTTAAGTGGCTGTAAAAGCGGCAAGTTCACTTCACGGATTCAAAATTTTAATGAATTTGTTGCGACTAAAGAGGAGACAAAATTTATTCTCTGGCGTGATGTTAGAAGCGATCCGATCCAACAAAGGACTATTGGACATAAAGAGATAAACAAGCTCAATGGTACTAAAAATGGCGAATTCAAAACCCTAGAACGGGGTCATCGAATTATCTTTGAATTAATTTATAAATTTGTTAGCGATATCTACAATCTTGATTTAGAGATAGATATCGATACTGAATTACAGCCTGCACTAGCAATCGTTGCCGATCATTTGAAGGATTACTGGCTGATCGAGATATTAATCTAATCAATTCGATATATTTGACCTCATGCCACAAGAATATCTGGTTTAAATATCTTGCTTATTTTTTGATACTTAAACTAAGCCCTACTATGTATCGCTTTCAGAATCTCGATCGGCATCAACTTTTGGTACGATATCAGGACGTTCCATATTTTCCCAACCAGCAGGACGCTTCGAGTTATACCAGGCAATTGAGCCGATGGTTACAGCAGCGATAAAACCAATGACGTAGACTGCCACAAAATAGGTAGGAAACTCACCTGCCAAGGCAAATATCAAATTCATACTGAACAGAAAATTATTTTATAGATTATGCTCTGCAATATTATCAGAGAATATTAACTTTTCTAGTTATTGTTACAAATTCTCAGCCGATAGAGAATTTATGCTAGCGATCGCTAGAGGAATCGCAATTAAACCCAACTTTAAGATCCAGGGCGCACAGAATAGAGTTACCAGAGAGAAAATTACCGCTGTAAACCGCATACCTGCTTTGAAAACATCGTCATTTATTTTGATACTAATGAAAAAAGCGATCGCCGTAATCATTAGAGTGACCAAAGACAGGGTGAGCATTTTATTGTTCCTCTTGAAATTAAATTATGATGCATTTCCCGTTGCGAAGAACCCAGATCTACCCTGGCGTTTAGTTTTCGGCTGGAGCTAAAAATTTTAACCGCAACAAACCATAGTATTAAGATATTATAACTTTAATGTTTTTTGTCAACCCATAAGCATGAGCGATCGATTGAAATAGCAGATTGCTTTTTACGCTTTGCTCATTAATTCATCACTCGCAAGATGCTTAGAGCAAATAAAGTCCAGCCAGACAAAGAACCGATCGCAAACATGAGAGAACGTCCCAAGGGGATATTAATAATATAAAAGACAGAATAAAGTAGGCGAGCTACAAGAAATGAGATCGCCGCGATTTTAGCCCAAGCCGATTCAACCCCTGTAGCATAAGCCATTAATGCAGCCAGACCATAAATAGTCAAAGCTTCAAAGCTGTTTTGGTGCGCCCAGGTAGCTCGTTTGGCATAATCAGGAAGTTGGTCAAAAATAGCACGGGGTGCCGATTGATCGTAACCAGACTTTAACCTTCCCCAACCGACAACTAAAAAAGGCGCATAGGTCAGAATCACGGCTCCAACTATGGAGTAAAGTAAAATTAAACTAACGGATAGATTCATAAAAAGTTTGAACTAATTTGATAATTGTTACAGTGCTTGACCGATTTTTGGCTCAACCCCAGCCATTAAACGCTGAATATTAGTTTTGTGACGAAGGATTACATATAGTCCCGCCACAGCAGCAAAGATTGAATATGCCAGGGGTTGATTTAAAGCAATCATCAAAATATTAACGGCGATCGCACCACAAATGGAGCCAAGAGAAACAATCCGAAAGATGACTAAAATAATCCCAAAGCTAGCCAAAGTTCCCAAAGCAACTGTAGGATTCATCACCAACAAAACCCCTAGAGTAGTAGCGACGGATTTCCCACCAGTAAAGTTGAGCCAGATAGATTTGCTGTGTCCGATAATTGCACCCAAAGCTGTTGCAGTAATTAACCAAGAATGCCAGATTGGGGGTAAAAAATCCCCTGGTAAATAAGCATATGCCAAGTTTACTAAAACTAAAGCCAAAGAACCCTTGAGTAAATCAACTAATAATACGGCGATCGCCGCTGGTTTGCCGATAGTGCGTAAAACATTGGTAGCGCCTGTAGAACCCGAACCATGTTCGCGAATATCAATTCCTCGAACATAGCGACCAACCATATATCCTGTGGGAATCGATCCTAATAGATAAGCTGCCAAAATCAAGAGCGTACTAATAGCGAAACTAGGCATGATGACTGAATAAAAATATTTAAATATTGTAAAAATAGTTTAACTGCTTTGTGCCATCAACAAAATACTCAAATTAGCTAGCTAATACAGGTAATTAGAAGATGCCGATCTATTACTAGAAGCGAAAGCCAGCCACAGAGGAAATTTTAAGACTGATAAGTTTAATAATTCTTCCGTCTCATCAACTACGATCATGGGTAATAATTTATCGGCAATCAGACGCTCGGCGCGCTGGACTAAAACTTCAGGAGAATCAAACAGAGTTACTCCACGATTGGCACCAAAATTACTGCGAGATATGCCCAAACAATCCTGCAATCCCCTACGCCATTCTCCCAGGTTTTCTGGAGTATCGGTTAAGACCAAAACTCGACAGCGATCGCCATATAGATTATGTAAGATAGAAATTGCGGCCGAGGCAACTAAAATATTTTGCAAACGGCTACCCGTAGTATCAACTGCCCCTCTGCCTCCCTGGACAAAGAACCATTCCTGAACTTTTTTAGCTTGAACCGCCTCAAATGTGCGACGTAGCTGCCAAGGAGAACCATAATAGTCGGGGCTGTTGCAATAGCGATCCAAAAGCTGACGAATCCGCCTAGTTTGATCGGCAAAGGTTGGTTCCGTAAACTGGGTCGAGACAGAGCGATCGGAGTTACCTTTATCTCTAACTGGCTCACCGCTTCTTCTATTGCGGTCACGATCGCGACTGCGATTCCTGTCTCTATCCAATCTGTCTTCTCGGCTGGGAGTTTCTGAGCCTCTAACTCGCTCTTGACTTCTGGGTGCTGGGGCTTGTGCTGTTGACAATTCCAGCTTTTCCGCAGCAGCAGCTAACCCCTGTAAGCTGCCGACTAAATATTCTTTAAATCCTTGGACTCTGATTGCCAACTCTTTAGAAGAACCAGCAAAGTTACTGCGCATTTCTTGGTTAATTCTGGCTTGGCGACGTTCTAATTGCTCAATCTCAATTCGCAGGGCTGCTTTACGCTCTTTTAGCTCTTTGGTTCCCTCCTCTAGCATTTGACTCAGGCTTTCCTGAAGTATTTTTGTTTGTTGCGATCGCAATTGTTCTTGCTCGGCTTTTAATGCCGTGATTTCCTGCTGTAGATCGGCTTTTTGCTGTTTTAGAGCGTCAATTTCTGCTTGCTGAGTAAAAGTCGCAGTTTCCGAATCATCATTAGCGCTGGCAGCTTCTGCTTCATCTAACCAACTATCAACAAATAATTCGGGTTCACTGGAGGATTCTTTGGTAACTAATTCTTCAACTTGCTGCTTAGGATTAGTTTCAGGTTGATTCTCTCCAGACCATATATCTTCCATGACATCTGATGTCCTGTCTGTCGATAATTCATCTGACTGGGGTTCAGCCCCCGATTCGATAGGCTCAAAGTTATTATTGTTAGATTCAGGAACAGGAAAGATTTCAGAGTTCATAAACAATGCCAAGGTCAATAGTTTAGTTTACCAAAAAGATTTATTTAAATAGTTAGGGCGTGTCGTTAATTAACGAGGATAATGCTTATGTAGGCAATCGGCTAGGGTTTTGGCATCAAAAATAATTGGCAGAAAATGAATGCTATTAACTTCTTTAAAGTAAAATAAAATTGGCACAGGAGACCAAAATATTTCCCAGTTTATCCACTCGCTATAGGGAAAAGTCAGAATTATTTTGCCCGATCGCAACACATTTAGAGCCTGGTCGGTAAACTGAAGTCTGATTAAAACCGTTTGCACAGTTAAAAATAGACCTAAAATTGCGATTGGCAAAGCCAGTGCGCGGAGCGCAATCGCACCACTCAACCACCAAGAAACGACAGATAGTACACCTGCCCCCAGCAGCAGAAAGGCAGGAATTCTAAAGTTTGGCGAGAGTTCTACGACTTCGGTGGAATTTTTAGCTTCTATATTAGTAGTCATTTGAGTATCTTGGTGTTATCGATCCAAATAGGGTTCTGCTTTTTATTTTACAACTACCCAAATTATGAATTTGCCAGAATAGTCGCTAGCCAAGAAACTGACTACCCAAACCTTGAAACATAATCCAAGAGAGAAAGAAATTAGAAATAAAAATAGAAATTAAAGCCATAACTACTGCTGTCGTAGTAGATTCTCCTACTCCCTTTGCCCCACCTGTTGTCGTCAAACCCCAGCTACAACCGATGATTGCAATTATGCCCCCAAAAATTACTGCCTTAATTAAAGCACTAACCAAATCCCAGACCTGCAAAAAGGTATTGATCGAGTCGATGAAAGTTGTGTGGGGAATATCATAAAATAAGTCGGCAACAAAAATTCCACCAATCAAACCCATCACTAGAGATATGATCGTTAGGATCGGCAGCATTGTACAACAGGCAATTAAGCGAGGAATTACCAGATAGTCGATAGGATCGCTCTTAAGTACATAAAGAGCATCAATTTGCTCGGTAACTTTCATCGTGCCAATTTCCGCAGCAAAAGCCGAACCAACCCTGGCAGCCAAAACCACGGCCGTCAATACAGGAGCTAACTCTCGAGTAAGAGCCAAAGCTAATACCCCGCCAACTGCCTGAACCGCGCCAAAGTTAAGAAATTCGCGAGCAACTTGAATCGTAAATACCATCCCAACAAAAGTAGCCGTTACCAAGGCAATGATTATGGAGTCTGGTCCGACGATCGCCATTTGTTCTCCAGTATTCTGACGATGTATTTTGCCATGTAGCAAGTGAATCACGACCTGCCCCGCCAGAAATAATGCGGCGATGGTGCGCTCCAGCCAAATTTGAATTCCATTAAAGGAAGTTTTACTACTCATCAATTGACCTCGCGACGGAATATTGTCCTCAGACAACCTAAAATAGCATTTATTTTCCAGTTGCCTAAAATTCAATTCCTGGTTGAGCTTTAACTCCCTGTTCGCGAAATGGGTGCTTGATTAAAGACATTTCCGTTACCAGATCGGCGATCGCAATTAATCGATCGGGTGCGCCTCTTCCTGTCAGAATCACATGGGAATCTTCGGGCTTTTGAGACAGACCTTCGATCACGGTGTCAACATCTAAATATCCCAGCTTCAGCGCAATATTAATTTCATCTAGCAAAACTAAGCGATATTCAGGGTTAAGAATATACTCTAAACTAGTTGACCAAGCAGCAGTAGCCTTGGCAATATCCCGTTCGCGATCTTGTGTTTCCCAAGTAAAACCTTCCCCCATCGCGTGAAACTCTAGCTGATCTTCCCATCTTTCTAGTACTGCCTTTTCCGCAGGTTCCCAAGCACCTTTAATAAACTGGACGATTGCCACTTTATAGCCATGACCAAGCGATCGCATTACCATCCCCAAGGCGGCGGTAGTTTTTCCTTTACCATTGCCTGTATTGACAATGATTAAACCTTTTTGAGCGATCTTTTCTGCTAGACGTTTTTCTTGCACCTCTTTCCGACGCTGCATTTTTTGCTTGTGCTGTTCGTTACTGATTATTGCTTCACTCATGGTTTGATTACTAATTACTATTATCTTAATGATCGAAGTTTTGCACCTCATCCCTCATCCCTTAAATAGTCCTTGAGGACGGACTAGAAGAATCGCGATCATAATTGCTAGAGCTACTCCCAACTTATATTCTGAACCTAACAAAGGAACGCTCATCTCTTGGGCAATACCGATGATAAATGCTCCAGCGATCGCCCCATAGACATTACCAATACCACCCAAAATCACCGAGGCGAACATGGGTAAAATCAGAAACCAGCCCATATTAGGACGCACCACTGCAATCAGACCATACATTGTGCCAGCAAAAGCGGTTAATGTGCCTGTAATGATCCAGGTCCATAAGACCACTCGCTCGACGTTGATTCCCGAAACTCTGGCTAAATCTATATTATCCGCCACAGCCCTCATTGCTTTACCCATCTTGGTTTTTTGCAAAATTAAATGGAGGGCAATAATTGCGGCGATCGCCAACCCGACGACAATAATTCGATAGTAAGCAATCCTGAGATCTCCGAACTGTAAAGCTGCCACGACAGGCAACTCGTATAGCTGATTTCCTCCACCATAGAGTAGTAATATGCCGTTGCGGATAAATAAAGCCAGTCCGATCGAAATAATAATCAAAGTAGTATCGCTGGCACGGCGATCGCGCATCTGCTTCCAAAGCAAATATTCAGTAATCAACATGCCAATGATTGTACCCACCGCGCCGCAGAGCATTGATAGCCAGATATTTACTCCCTTAGTATTAGCTATCCAGGTAAGATAGGCTCCTAGAGTCATAAAGTCTCCATGGGCAAAGTTAGACAGCTTGAGAATGCCATAAGTTAAAGTCAAGCCAATGGCAGCCAAGGCAAGAACACTACCAACGGCAACGCCGTTAACAATAAGCTGGAGATCGAACATTATATTTTGATGGTTATTACCACTTTCTACAGTTAATTAGCTCCACTATATTAAAACAGCATTAAAACAGCTTTATCCTGATGGTTTCGCCTCTATCAATCGAGACTCTGATGTTTTTCGTAATGCTGGCACTCATCACAGGGACCATCAGGATTGATAGCACAGCGAATATAGGGCGATTTTGCATTATTAACACAGGTAGTATCCCCAATAAAATATTTAGTTACTGGTCGGCGACGATCTGTTAACGGATAATAGTCATCGCTGTCATCGTAGGAGTTACGACGCAGTCTGTTGCGATAATTATAGTGATAAGCATTAATTTGGGAGCGTCTTAACCTCGACTGCCAACGTTTCTTAGCTTTTTGAACTATGAGCAAATAAACTAGGGACGGCAAAATACTCAAGACGAGGATCAGAGCTAGCTTGATGACAAAATCGGCAGACATGTTAGTCATATTGAGCTAGATAAATAATCTCAGGGGCTTAATTTATATTATCTCTGCTCAACTACATCTAGCTCGATTAACTGGAGGATATTTTTATATTTCCTCTTTAAATCAGCAGCTGATTAATTTTCACTCTCCATTCCAGTCACAGATTACTCTATTAATTAGCTTAATTAACTTTCACAAACTGAAGCTGAATTTAACACTGCTGGGACAAAACCTCGCTGTAGTTGATGTATTTTTACCTGTCGTGCTTGTA
The DNA here is from genome assembly GCA_963724445.1 of uncultured cyanobacterium. Lineage (GTDB taxonomy): Bacteria > Cyanobacteriota > Cyanobacteriia > Cyanobacteriales > Xenococcaceae > Waterburya. The sequence goes on from CAVRWR010000047.1 coordinate 18,084, forward strand.
ATAGTGTTTGTAAAACTTTCATGGCAACTTCAGGCTTTCCCTCACCACAAAAAAACAAGTCGGCAGCAAAATAGCCATGTTCTGGCCAAGTATGAATAGCAATATGAGACTCTGCCAAAGTTGCAGTTGCGGTTACACCGTGTGGACTAAACTGATGTACGCACAGGTCAATTAGCGTTGCTTTTCCTGCTGTAATTGCTGCAATCAATGCCCCACGTATTGCTTCAGGGTCGTTGAGTAATTCAGCCGGTGCTTGCCAAGCATCTACAACTAGATGAGTTCCCATTTGTTCCATTCGTTTATCCTTAAACTAACTAAATATTGGTAGACAAACCATTGTAACCAATAGATTGTGTTAAAGATCTACATCTTCGTGACTATTTTTTACGCAACCCCCTGTCCTATTCAGCCGAAGCTGTCGTTTCTAAGGCTTTTTTACTTAATTTCTGCTGCTTATTTCAACAGAGCTTCACCTCGACGCAAGAGTTCTCTGGCATAATCTGTCCAAGTACCCTGTCCCCAATAGCGAAAACAGCTAGTCTCAACAAGCAATAGGTACAGCAGTGCTTCTTGATATTTCTTGGTTTTGGTAATCCCAGGATCTTCGGCTACCAAAGAATCATACTTTTGATGAAACATCGCACTTAGCTGATTCATGGGTTCAAGTACATTTTCATAGCCTTTTACCCAACTGAGATCGTCTGTCCAAGATGCTCCATCCATATGAAACTGATGGTCTGTCGCTTGAAGATGCTCTATGGCTTGATTTACTTTTTCTGGGGTGGCAGTATCGGGATCTACCTGTTGCCAAATCTTGTGTTGTCCTATCCCTTGACAGACAGGATAATCTTCAGGATTTACTCCCGCTGCCTCGATTAGCTCAATATATTCAGTTCCGTTAAGACCGACAATATCTTGATTATCTTTTAATTCATACCAAACAGGCTGGAAGTCGCGAGCAAATTCATTCATCATTACCCCGCCATTTTCGCCATCGGCGATTTGACTAACGCAGCTTGGTACAGAGATATTACCGATGAGTTGCTTTCCTCTACCTTTTGCTTCGTGGTAAGGCTGCATCTGAGCCACTAATTTAGTATCGGAACCCTGGGTTTTAATCAGTGCGGTAATACTAATTGTTTCTCCCCGAGAATTACGTGCTACCAAACGATTGGGAATATATTTATCGTCTTGATACAAACTCGAACCATCTAATCTCTCAACGGAATGTTCTTGGACGAGCAACCAACGATAACCACACTCTTTTAAAGCCTTAATATATTCGTAGAGAGTATCAGGATTATTGGGCAAATGCATTTCTGGAGGAGAAAATCCCTTGATCCTTGCGAGGGCATCAAAGCCGAAGATCGAGGCAAAATACTGTTGCCATGCCTGAATATGCAGCTTAATATCGGGAATTGGCGTAGAGGGAATTACTGCATGACTCCACATTGTCCCCAACCATTCTACATGGGGTTGATAGTTGGCATTGCAGGTAATTTTTTTAAGATTATCCAGAATGTCGTTACGTCCCATCTGCTGAAAACCCCAAAGCAAATTGCCAGAATAATCCAGCATAATTTTAGGATTACAACCATGATTTACTAGTTCAGGAATCCAGTCTCCCATACGGGAATAACACCAGGCAAATACCTCTGCATTATGATTATCTCCATCATGGGGATGTTCAAACATGTGCTGTAGGTTGGAAATAAGTCCACCCTGATTTCCTGCGGGAATCGTCGGCTGGTGCATGTGAAGCGCGCAAGCAAAGCCAGAAGTGACTCTCTCAAGATCAATTTTGCTCTGGGGTAAAAAGACTAGCCGATGGTGATTAACTACTGAGGCAATTTCTGATTCCCAACCGCAGATATTAGGTAAATCGTTAATTATTGGTTGTAAATTATTTTGTGGAGCGGTAGCGATGGACATAGTTTTAGATATTAATTGAGCGCAAATTTCTACTCTAAGTTTACGAGTTTAAACAGAAAAATTTCATTAATTCGCCCAGTTCAACACTTTCCTGGGTAGGTATCATAGTATTAATCTTGTCTAGAGTCTCTTGATTGAAATAGATAAAAACTCGATCGCGCAAAATCTGACGCGCTGGAGGAGCAAATTGGGCAATTTCTGATTCAAATCGCGCTTGGCGATCGCCAGCTAAATTTACCATAAACCTAGTCATTCCCAGCAGTTTGCTTTTAAGGCGATCGCCATTATCCGATAATCCAGCAGATAGATACTTATGCCTATTGCAATCTAAAATTAATTCTTTAAACTCAAGATTATCTTCCAAAAAAACTAAAATTCCGTCTTGAATAAAGCTGTCCACCCCTTCCATACCCAATGCTCCCAAATCTGCCAAAGCAATGATACTACCAGCTATAGAGATTTTGGGTTGGGAATCGTAAAGATAGGGTTGATAAATTGAGTTAGCAGAGAACTGATAGTCTGCTCGAGCTGCTTTAGGGTCTGGTTGACATACTGTAGCAATAATTGCATCTTGAATAATTTGTCGATCGCGATCGCTAAAGAGAATAGTCGAATCGCTTATTTTGGTTGTTAATTCCTGATTTAAATTTTGAATATAGTTGAGTAATTTTGTAGCAGTTTTTGCTTCACTTATGCCTGCTGGTCGCTTACGAGTCCGCTCCGCTGCCGTTGCAGGAGCAAATTGCTGCACCATATCATGAGCAAACGCACAAAGACTAATCAAGTTTTCTAGTCTTGCTAATTCTTGGTCGGAATGACTCGCGAATAAAACCGACTCGATCGCTTGAAAGATCTTGCTGGCTCGACGCTTGACAGTCACCGCATGGTCTAGGGTGTGATAGTACAGTTGTTTAGCTTCAATCTCTTGGATGATTTCTGCCCTGACATATTCTTCAACCAACTGTACTGTTTCAGTAAACGAGCCTGGAGTTTTATCCCCATAGTTTTGTTTCATGAGCAACTGCTTCTAGATGTACTCGCTCCAACCTAGGGAAGATAAGCACCTCTAGAATTATAGTTGTGCGTTTATTAAGATATAATCTACTTTTTCCCAGGAGACTAAAGAATATTAGCGCAAATTGCAGCAAAATAACGGTGCTTTTTGCCAAAATCTTACTATTTTTTGACTTATTTACCCATATCCTCCTAGAGCATCAAGGAAATCGATTAAAATTATTCTCGCCATAGTTGGGCGATGACAGTTTCAGGTGGAATATCTCCCAGATTTGTGGTATCTGACAAGATTGGAGTGCAGCTCTCATTTCCTGAAGGAATTGTTTTTCTTCCCTCACGAGTAGACAGAACAAAAGTGTATGTTCCTGTGGCTACAGCTATTTGAGCGGGTGTACTGTTATTGCACAAGATTAAGTTGGCTCCAGCAATTACGGCTGCCATTTTGCCCACATCTCCAGGTGCGATCGCCTTAAGATTATGATGAGCCGAAACCATGGCGCTTACCCACCCCTGATTATGCTCTGTCTGTAATAAAACAATTGATAGTCCTGTCTGTCGGCGATCGAGATCCTCCACAATCTTGCTCCAGCTAGCCAGGGGATAAACACCAACCTCTGCCGTGTTTGATGGTTCATCACAAAAAACAATATAGCCACTATCGTTGAGCGCCATTCGCTGCTGTTCTAATTCTGCCCAGCTAATATCCTCGGTAGGAACATTGATCGAAATCGGCGGACAAGCTGTTTGAATATTTAATCCTGTGAGCAAATCATGATACATTTCTGCCCGATACTGCTCTGGTTTACGCTCAACCGCAGCAGATAAATATAGTGCAGAATCATCTTTGTAGCCGATTCTAGTGGGAATGCCATTAAGCCACAATAAAAGCTTAATACGCCAGGTCGTTTTGAGACTAATGAGCAGATCGTATTCGCGATCGCGCACTGTTCCCAAGAGGTTGAGATAGTCGGCAAAGCTATTGCGGTCTTGAAAATCGAACACCAATACATCATGAACATTCTGACAAACTCGATATGCCTTTTTTGAACGCGGTTCAACCAACACGTCAATTGCAGCTTGGGGATACTGTTGCTTAATAGTTTCCAAGGTAGGAAAAAAGAGGAGTTGATTGCCAATGTCGCCAGGAATCAGAGCTAGTACACGCATTCTATAAAGAAGATCTAATCCTTAATTTTATCTGAGGTCAATTTTAGTAGATGATAGAGCTAAAGCGGAGTAATTTTAGGAAAACATCATTAAATGCACTTATTGATTCCAGCAGCAGGGATGGGTCGTCGCATGGGTAGCGAATTCGCTACGCGAGGGCTACGCCAGCGCAATAAGCTCTTACTAGAATTGTTAGGCAAGCCTTTGCTAGCCTGGAGTTTACTAGCTGCGTCAAACTCGGTGTCGATTAAATGGATTGGCATTATGGGACAGCCCGCCGATTTTGCTGAGTTTAAACATATTTTACAGCAGCTAAGCTTAACAAAACCAGTGGAGTTAATTGTGGGTGGTGCTACTCGCCAGGAATCGGTATATAACGGTTTGCAGGCTTTACCCGACCAGGCGACCCAGGTGCTAATTCACGACGGCGCTAGATGTTTGGCAACTCCAGAATTATTCGATCGCTGTAGCGAAGCTTTACAAACCTGTCAGGGTCTAATTGCCGCAGTTCCAGTCAAAGATACGATTAAGGTAGTCAACCAGCAAGAAATTATTATTGATACCCCAGAAAGGAGTAATCTCTGGGCGGCACAGACTCCCCAAGGTTTTGAGGTAGAAATTCTCAAACGTTGTCACGCTCAGGGAAAAAAACTAGGCTGGCAGGTAACAGACGATGCCGCGTTATTTGAAAAATGCGATTTGCCTGTCAAAATAGTTCCAGGAGAAGAAACCAATCTTAAAGTCACAACTCCCGTAGATTTGGCGATCGCCGAATTTATTTTGCGGCAAAGAATAGCATCACAATAGCTTGACTTTGACCTGTGGCGATCGCTGATGCCGTGGTTTCGTGACCAGCAAGTGCGCCGTTGTTCAATTTCGGCTATTAATAAACTAATGATTCTTTGTTTCAATCGCCAAAAACGACCCCAAGGACTCCAAGCACCCAAGTCTTCTTGTAGGACAGGAAAATAAAATAAACAACCAGGTATATATCAATATTGAAATACAAAAAATAGTATCCCAATTAGAGTTTAATGATATATGATAATAAATCGGACACGCCCACGTGGCTCAGTGGTAGAGCACACCCTTGGTAAGGGTGAGGTCACGAGTTCAATCCTCGTCGTGGGCTTCAGCTTAAATTCTTACGCAGCATACCATTCGATTATTTGACAAATATTTTCTAAAGCGATCGCCAGGTTTAATTGCCGCTCAAGATGATTAACTGTCGCTCAAAAAGCGATCGCACTCCTTTAAGATCTAATTGACAATCAGCTAGTATATCTCCCACAGTTTTTGATTCAGTATCTTGCTTGCAAGCCAACATAAACTCATATTCGTTATCAGATAACTTCTCCATTTGATATTCAAAGTTGAGAAAGTTCTGACTAGGAAAACCCTGCATACAGGGATGAAGTTCGGGAATGGCTTGATTTAATACCCGATCATCTGACCAATCTTCTGGTTCTAGAGGTGGTTTCGCTAGGAAAAATTCATAGTGAGTCAAACTTGGATCTAATAACTCGATTAAACGATATCGTGCGCGATCGCTCAAGTCTTTTGCTCTAGTCATTAATTCGTCAGATTCACCGACGAGTCTGTCTAGCTGCCAATATTTCGGATTAGAAAAGCTGACAAAATCCAATCCCGAAGCTTCAATCAAATCGAATAGCGTTTCGATGTTATAGTCAATTTCCTGGGGATGGACATACATATCGGCAAAAGATTCATCTCGATGATTTTCGAGCGACCACAGCTTTTTTCTTGCTGGAGAATACGGTTATCTTCGGGTAGATTAGCAAAGATCTCTCTGCCAACCTTGACTCCATCTCGGTAGTCACCCCGTTTATCTCCTTGAAGAAGTGCGATCGCTTTTTGCATCAAGCTAATTTCCCAGCGTCCTAATTCTGCATAGACAAATATGTGAAGAATGCCTCCTGGCTTTAATTTTTTTGCCAATGCTTGGATACCCTTCTCTGGTTCAGGTAAATGATGCAAAACACCGACACAGTTGATAAAGTCAAATTCTCCTTCTAGATTTGTTGCCTCTTCTAATTTGAGATTAAAAAACTTCACTGGTTTAGCATGTTTGGCTATTACTCCCGAACGATTACAGCGTTCTTCTGCCATTTCTAAAGCCTTTTCACTCAGATCGATCGCCGTAATTTCTGCTTCTGGATTAAGATGAATCAAATAATCTGTACCAGAACCTGTGCCACAACCTGCATCGAGAATCCGAATATCTTGAGTTGCGGGGTTTTTTCCTGTACAAAAACTATGCGCGGCTGTCCAACTCCACCGCCAGTTATAGCCAGGAGGTTCGAGATCCGAAAGAGGATCGGGAGGGAAAGGATAGGTATTGTAGAGATTGGCAACGGCTTGGTTAATCGCTTGTGAATCAGACATCAAATAACTTATTTTTATAGTGCTAAGGTAAATACAATGTAACTACGTAACTACTCAAATTAGAATAATGAAAATTGGACATTATCAAAATAGGTAATTTTCAGGAATTAGAATTCCTAAGACAATTATGGAGCAATGCGGTTTCAGTGAGTCAGTTGAGATGCGATCGCCTGAACCAAACTTCTGCCAATACCTTTTCTTTGATAAGCCTCCAGAGTATATAAGGCGTATATCTCGCCTTGAAAATTAGAATCGCTTCTGGCTAATCCACCATCGACAAAACCAACGATTTCTTTCACAGGATCTTCAGCTATATAAATAAAATAGTCTGTCTCGGTTTTCGTGGTAGCATAAAGTCTTTTTTTCCAATTATTGTAACGCTTCTGATAAGTTCGCTTTTTTGTATATTCCTTTGGCAACAAGCCACCATATGTGGTCTGCCAAGAATCAACATGAACTTTGGCGATCGCTGCTGCATCTTCTAATCTAGCTTCACGAATATTCATGTTTGAACGATTAAATTAAAACGAGATAAATCCCATTATCGACAGTTCAAATATGCGTTATCAAGTAAAACTAAAAAAGCGCAGAAGGATATGCAGTTTGGTGTAATGGTTTACCAGGTTGTTGGTCACTAGGTGTACATTAATTCTTTAAATGTGACAAATAATTCTTTAATGTACAATTATTCCTAACTTATCCCCAAAAGTATTCAAGGCTTACATTGGAACTCTTTTACTCCAGAAACCAATTATTCAAAAAGTTGATAGCCTTGTTAAAACACCCCAAAGATTTGGTGCAGTAAAAAATCTTCTAAATTCCCTACCATGCGGTACCAATCCCCATTTCAATGCCGAACGAGCCTGGCAAACTTTGATGCGCTGGCTACGTTATTTTCTCCCCAATCGTTATGCTTTATCTATACCCAACTATTCAGAAGTTTTCTATCGAATCAATACTAGTTAACTACTAAACGATAGAATTCCCAAAATATGTCTGCTAAAGCCGATCTTAAACCTCCTATCTACCTCGACTATCACGCTACTACTCCCGTAGATCCGAGAGTAGCTAAACTAATGCTGCATTACATGACTACCGAATTCGGTAACGCTAGCAGTACAGATCATATTTACGGCGATAAAGTAGCCAAAGCTATATCAAAAGCACGCAGTCAAGTTGCTGAGTTACTTGGTGCATCGGCAAGAGAAGTAATTTTTACTTCTGGGGCTACAGAAAGCATTAACTTAGCTATTCAAGGAACTATATTCAAACAAATTGAGAAAGACAATAAACCTCGTATTGCTTTCTCCCTACTCGAACACAAAGCAGTATTAGATACCTGTCAGGCGATCGCTAAAAAAGGATTAGCCGAACTTATTCATCTCAAGGTAGATTAGACTTGGAACATCTCGAAAAAGTCTGCAAGCAAGGAATTTCACTGTTATGTGTAATGGCAGCCAACAACGAAATTGGTAATATTTACCCTGTTCGAGAAATTGGAGAAATAGCCCAAAAATATAATATTCCTTTCCTTTGTGATGCTTCTCAGGCAGTAGGAAAAATACCAATTAATTTTGAACAATGGGGAATTACTTATTTGGCAGTCTCTGGTCATAAATTTTATGCACCAAAAGGAGTAGGAGCATTAATTGTCAGAAAAGGACATCAACTAAAACCGATTATTTTTGGTGGTGGTCATCAAAAAGGATTGCGATCGGGAACGCTTAATGTAGCTGGAATTGTTGGTTTAGGTGAAGCCTGTCGATTAAGACAATTAGAAATGACTGAAGAGGAACAGGCGATCGCATCCCTTCGAGATAAATTACTGAGTTTGCTTCAGGAAAGAATCCATAATTTAATAGTCAACGGCGATTTAACCTCCAGATTAGCTGGAAATCTCCATATTTCCGTTCCAGCGATTCCTAATAGTGCTGTTATTGCTAGAATCCGCGATCTCTTGGCTATTTCTACTGGTTCAGCCTGTTCTTCTGGAGTTGCAGCAGCATCTCATGTATTAAGAGCGATGAATCTACCCGAAGAATTAATCAATGTACAACATCAGGCATATTATCTATTCAAGGCGACACCCAGATTCGAACTGGGGGATAATGGATTTGCAATCCACGGCCTTACCACTTGGCTATGTCGCCGCGTATAACGCTTAATTAGTATATCAAACTTTACTCATTAATAAATCAAGGCAGAGTAAATGTTGTGAATAATTACCTCTAGCAGATAGATGGCTGTTTTTCTTTGGTGTTTGACACCTCTTTTGATAGAGTTAGCTGGGTTCCATCTCTATTCCAGTGAACCCCGTCAAAAACTTCATGAAGAATGGAAAATCCCCTCCCGTTCTCAGCTTCGTCTACAGGGAGATTCATTGCCTTTGCCTGATGGTCTTTGAAACCTTCGTATCCTTTAGCAAAACCGTTTCCTTGATCGACAATTACCCAAGAATATTCATTATTTGTTGCTGTAAATTTAACAATTATGGTTTTCTTAGGATCGAGTTTATTGCCATGTTTGGCTGCATTAATCAATGCTTCTTGTAATCCTAACCTTACTTCTGCTCGCCATTCTAAAGGAACATTAACTAAAAGTAAATCGAGAACAGGGCAAAGATAAAGTGTTGAAGTGAAGCTCATCGTACTCCACTTACTTCTATTCCAGGGAATAGGAATGGCAATCACTAATTTGTACCTCTAAGTAAATTCTAGGATTTGTCAGGTTGAAAATAAAAATTAAAGACGAATCAAATATTGCTTACTCAAGATTCGCTGATTAATTATTAAAGCTATTTTATGGGCTAACTTAGCACCAGTAGCCGCTTGTTTCCGGTGTGTCTGGTATGCTCAATAGCCAAAAAATTTTCAACAACCCCGTCTCCAAGACAGTCCCGCTAGTTTATTGACCAATCTTACAGTTGAAGTCATGATGTGCCTCTCACGGTTTTAAAAAACGCATATATCAAGTACGCCTATCTATTATACTAAATTTTGCCGACAAACATAGATTTTGACTAAGCACTATTGCTTAGCCAAAATGGCATAGCACTCAACATGAGTGGTCTGGGGAAAAAAATCAGCAGGTTGAAGATGTACTAGTTGATAGTCACCTGAGAGGCACAATAACTGGATGTCTCTGGCTAGAGTTGCCGCTTTGCAGCTAATATATACAATCCGTGCTGGCTGTAATTGTAAAATAGCGTCGATTACTTGAGGATCGCATCCTTTTCGCGGGGGGTCTAGAAGTAGTATGTCTGGTTTAGTTTCGATTTGCTTGAGCCAGTGTTTAACTTTTCCTGTATAAAAGATAGCGTTATGGATTTGATTTAAAGCAGCATTCTTTTTCGCCTGTTCGATGGATGCTTGACTAATCTCTATACCGATAACTTGGCAAACTTTTTGAGCCAAAGGTAAGCTGAATGTCCCAATACCGCAATAGGCATCAATAACAGTCTCATTACCAGTAAGTTTGAGCTGCTTAATAATTGTCTGGAATAACAGTTCTGCTGCATCAGTATTGACCTGGAAAAAAGTATCTGCCGCAATATGCAACTCTATTCCCGCGAATATTTCTCTGAGATATGGCTTGCCGACAATGGTATGGGTAATTGCACCTAAAATTGCGTTGGTGCGATCGCCATTGATGTTTAAACAAATTCCTACCAATCCTGGATATTTATCTAGCCAAAGCTGCGCTTGCTCTTCTATACCAGTCAAATTTGGGGTTGTGGTAACCAAAGTAAGCAACATCTCTCCTGTGTTCTTGCCAATTCTTAGGGAAAGATGGCGTAATTTACCCTGGTGGCTAGTTTCATTATAAATTGACCAACCCTGTCGCTGAATGTCCTGCTTAACCTCTTTAAGCAATGGATGTAAGCGCTCATCCTGGACAGGACATTGATTGAGATTGACTAGTTTGTGACTTCCTTGGCGGTAGTAACCTGCTTGCACCTGTCCCGTGCTAGATCTGCCCAAAGGATAGGTTGACTTGTTGCGATAGTTGAGAGAATTATCTGTATGCAAAATTGGCTGTACTTCGATGTCTGTAAAACCGCCAATACGTTGAAAGGCTTGAATGATCTGCTGGCGCTTGGCTTCACGCTGATAGAGGGGATCGATATGCTGCCACTGGCAGCCACCACACTTGTCCGCTACGATACAGTTTGGTCGTATACGGTATTCTGAAGCAGTTAATAATTGCTGAAGTGTTCCCCTAGCAAATTTGGCTTTGGACTGGATTATTTTTGTCTTGAGGCGATCGCCCTTGACCGTATTGGGAACAAAGACTACCTTTCCTTCATACCTTCCTACTCCTTCGCCACTAGTATTAAGATCGGTTATCTCTAGTTCAATTGTTTGACCCTGCTGTAATCTGTTGTTCATTCTATTCAGGATAAATTATTTTTTGTAGAGATTTTTGAGATCGCATAAAAGTTTTTGCGGCATCGCAACATTAAAAGCTAGGTATCATCCTAGCTAATCCTCCCAGCTCGACTTTGTTCTACGCAATATTTTTTATAGATTACGATCTACATCACAGCAGATGAAGAACAGATAAAGTTTAGATAGTTATATAAATAAAACCATAGCCCCCAACTAAATTATGATTTCCAGCACTATTAGCCAAGAAAAGACTACATCCTTCTTTCAACTAAATACTAGTACCTTTGAGGTTTCCCTAAGCGATGCTGAAGCACAAGTAATTAGATCTAAAGCTAAAAAAGCTGGTATTAGCGTCAATGAATATGTACGTAATGCCGCCCTTGGTTTTCCTATGGGTTAATTAACTAGATTGTCGATCTCCGCAAATAAGCCATAACTATCACCAGGATCAAACAACCTGCAAAAGTCAATCCTAGTAACAATAAAACAAAGATTTCTCCTGAAGAAAGAGGACGGTCTGTTGGGTCTAAATAAGCCGTCCTAGAATATTGATTAACATCTGGTTCAGACCAGCTTGGTGCTTGAATGACATTAAGGCGAGAATAACCTATTTTTAGGTCGTAAAGCGATCGCCTTTCAGGACTACTCAATACAGCATAGGCTTCGTTTAGCCTTTGAAATTTAGCTGTAGCCAAATCAGCAGCTAATTCTGTTGTATCAGGATGATACTTTTTGCTTAGTTGACGGTAGCTACGACGAATCGCAATACTGGACGCTGAGGGATGTAGCCCCATTAAACCATAGTAGGTATTAATCAATTTGACTTGAGGTGGTAGAACGGTGGATTTTTGCCGATTAGAATTAGGATTGACCATGGTTTGCTATCACGAAGGCTTTCTTAATTATTGAGCATCAAGCAAACTTTGACTGCTAAATTAAGCCAATTAATGTTAGTTAGTTTAAGAAATATTAAACTTAGTCAATAAATCTAGCGATATTTTGGGCTACTTGTAACAGAATTTAAACTTATCTGGTCTTTGGGCGAGTGAGAATAGAGCCATAGGGTAAACTAACCCTTGATTCTATTTAGAATACGATCAAAGAACATTCGCAGTTGGAGCTAGATTAAAATGTCCCATAGCGTCAAAATTTATGACACTTGCATTGGGTGTACTCAATGCGTTAGGGCTTGTCCTACTGACGTTTTGGAGATGGTACCTTGGGACGGCTGTAAAGCTGGTCAAATTGCCGCATCTCCTCGTACTGAAGACTGCGTAGGTTGCAAACGTTGTGAAACGGCTTGTCCTACAGACTTCTTGAGTATCCGCGTCTATTTGGGTGCAGAAACCACTCGCAGTATGGGTCTTGCTTATTAAGACAAAATCTAATTATAAATTGCGGTATCAACCAAAATTTATTTGAGATCTTGCTTGTCGTCTGGCTTCTATGGTTGCACTGTTGTTCAGCGTAATTTTGAAATTGGGCGACATTATTTATTAAACTTCTGGTCACTGGCGATCGCCATAATGAAACCAAGAAAGAGCAAAAAAAAGGGGGAACAATGTTCCCCCTTTAAATTTTTAATTACTGATAAATATTTATAGTCAGGCTAATTAATTCCCTTCTAATGCTGCCTGAGTTTTCTGGCGATCGATTTTGAGTATTAAAACACCCAAGGGAGGCAAACACAGATCCAAAGAATAGGAATGATTATGGAAAGACCAGTCATCAGTCCATTTGCCACCATAATTCCCCATGTTGCTACCACTATATTTACTAGCGTCGCTGTTGAAAATCTCAGTATAAAAACCTTTTTCAGGAACACCAATACGATAGTGGCTGTGAGGCTGAGGAGTAAAATTACATACCGCCACCACAAACTCATTGGGATCTTTTCCCCGACGAATAAATGCCACCACGCTATGACGATTATCGCTACAGTCGATCCAGGTAAACCCTTCCTCTTCAAAGTCGTTGCTGTATAAGGCAGGTTCGCTCCGATAAATGCCGTTCAAATCGGTGAAGAACTGTTTTAATGCTTTATGATTGTCATATTGCAGCAAATCCCAGTCTAAGTCGATCCAATCATTCCACTCTCTCCACTGACCAAATTCCATGCTCATAAACATAGTTTTTTTTCCAGGGTGAGCAAACATATAGCCAAACAGACAGCGGACGTTAGCAAACTTCTGCCATTCATCTCCTGGCATTTTACCGATAATATTGCTTTTGCCGTGGACAATCTCATCGTGAGATAGTGCCAGCATATAGTTTTCGCTGTGGTGATACCACATACTAAAGGTGAGATTATTTTGGTGGAATTGGCGGAACCAAGGATCCATGTGGAAATAATCCAACATGTCGTGCATCCAGCCCATGTTCCACTTCATGTTGAACCCTAAACCACCAGTGTAGGTGGGCCAAGATACCATCGGCCAGGATGTTGATTCTTCGGCAATGGAAAGAACTCCAGGGAAATAACTGAATAGTAAGCTGTTAACCTGTCGTAAGAAATCAGCAGCCTCGATGTTTTCACAACCACCATATTCGTTGGCAACCCAGGCTCCATCTTCACGACAATAATTAAGATACAGCATTGAAGCTACGGCATCGACTCTAATGCCATCAATGTGATATTTATCAAACCAAAATAGAGCATTAGCTACTAAAAAATTACGAACTTCGTTGCGATTGTAGTTAAAAACTAAAGTTCCCCATTCCTTATGTTCGCCCTTACGAGGATCGGCATGTTCATAGAGATGAGTACCATCAAAAAAGGCTAAACCATGACCATCTTTCGGAAAATGACCAGGAACCCAATCAACAATTATGCCGATGCCGTGTTCGTGACATTGATCGACGAAATACATAAAGTCTTCGGGATTGCCATAGCGAGAGGTTGGCGCATAATAACCCGTAACCTGATATCCCCAAGAGCCATCGAAAGGATGTTCGGCAATCGGCAATACTTCAATGTGAGTGTAGCCGATCTCTTTAACATAGGGAATAAGCCGATCGACTAGCTCATAATAGCTTAGGAAACGCGCCCCTTGTTTAGCTTCCGTGGCTTGAACTGGTTTGGATTCTCCCGAGAGTAGTTGAGTTGGTTTATCAGTAGAAGCGTGCATCCAAGAACCTAAATGAAGCTCATAGACGGAAATAGGTTTTTCCAAAGGAGTGCTATGGCGACGTTCTTTCATCCACTTAGCGTCATTCCACTGATAACTGTCTAAGTCGGCAACAATCGAGGCTGTTTTTGGTCTGACTTCTTGTTGAAAACCATAGGGATCGGATTTCTCATAGATGTGTCCTTCCCAGTTTTTGACTTCATATTTGTATGCCGCACCAAAAGTTAACTCTGGCACAAATAATTCCCAAATTCCGCTGCTACCCTTCCGCATTTGATAACTTCTACCATCCCAGTTATTGAAGTCACCTAAAACAGAAACATTGCGTGCATTAGGAGCCCAGAGAGCAAAATATACTCCTGCTATACCGTCGATCTCGGTAGCATGCGCTCCTAGTTTTTCATAAATACGATGATGATTACCTTCGGCAAACAGATGAATATCTAATTCTGTCAGGTTTGGTGAAGAAAAAGCGTAGGGATCGTAAATTACTCTTTCGCTATTTCCTTCTTTGATACGTAGCTGATAGTTTGACAATTGAGAGTTTTGAACCGTACAGACAAAGAAATGAGGATTATGCATTGTTTGCATAGGATACTCGGTTCTTTCTTCAGGACAGACTACCCAAGCAGCAGAGGCATCTGGAAGATAAGCGCGGATCACCCAGCTTTGAACTTTCCCGTTTTGTTCGCAAGCATGGCGACCCAAGACTTCAAACGGATTTTGGTGAAGGTTGTGAACTATTTGATTTACTTGTTCAGGAGCAATGTTTGAAGACATTTAAAGTATCAATATCCAGGTATATAAATTAAGTAATGGTTTTGTTAAAAAAGATTGTTGAGCAAATATTTCCTAAGATGAGGTGTATCAATCTAGGTTGGTTTCATTGTCTCAACATATTTGTATAAACACTCTAACTATTTTTCACCACAATATAAAGAAATTATTCGTTTTCAGGTAAAGCGGGTCAATAAAAGGGAATTACAGTTTTGATAAATTTTCTAATCTGTAGCAAAAAGATGATTTGCTGAATGTCTGAATTGAGTTCTGGGTTGAAGGGGGTTTGGGCTAACTGTGCTTTCTGTGATTCATATTCAGCGGCGGAAAGAGGTTTTCCATTGACGAGCGATCGCCCTTCCAAGATAATTTCGGTGCGCAAGATTTCTTCAGGAATATCGTCGGCAGGAGGCAAAGCCATGCAGAAATTTGGTTGTAGCCATGCAGCTACCATGGCGGCCAGAGTAAATCTTCGGGCGATCGCTGTATGATCGATCATCAATTTTTACTTTCTTGGATAATCTGCACTACTGTAGCGATAATAAACTTAAATTAGCTCCAACGCTCGATCGAGAGAAAATACTTTATCCTCCCATCCTCTATGGCATCTCTAGAACAACGCTTCGCCGTCTTTCGTCAACTTCCCCTAAGAGCCCAGTTAGCCACGATCGCTTCTACCAAGGCAAACAATGTTCTCAGCCAGAAAAAAGAGTATCTTGCCAGCCTCGAACAAATTCACGCTGAATCTTTAGCTACGGCTTCCGAACCAGAAAAGCTAATCTACCAAAAATCAAAAGATCTTCTAGATAGTTAGCCAGCTACTCACATCAATAGATAGGCTTTGTCCTAATTTTAGTAAAGGTTTAATCTGAGTAATATCCCAGCGACAGCTATGGCAGTCAGGACTAGTCGAATCAACCAGACAATTTGGCAGAATATATCGATGTAAACAGTCAAAATATATTTCCTGAGCCTGGTCTAATGTCAAGCCGAAACCTAGCCGATCTCCGACCGCGATCGCCGTGGCTATTCGAGCTACATCAGCCTCTAGCATCGTCGGATTGCCATCATAAAGCAGCTTCCACAATAGACGTACAATTACCTGTTCCAGAATTGTCTTTACTTCAGGTATATTTAGCCAGCATTCCAGGTGGTTAGCCTCCGTAGCAGTGGCGCTCAGTTCTGCCAAACAGTTATCAAGCGTCGTTGGTTCATCGATTCCTTGTTCGAGATTATTTGCTGCTGCCAAACAGCGGCAGGATAAAGCCACCTCCGCAGCCACTTTTAATTCTTGAGGTACAGGCATTTCCTCCCGTTGGAAAGCCGCCAGCATACTATAGTTTTCTCGATATAATTGGGTATAAAGTTGATCTAGATGCTTTTTGGTTTGGGCGGTCAGCAACCTGACAATTCGCTGCCTTTCATCAGAGAAAAGGTGCTGTAGATTAAATGAGCGATCGCCCATCAAACGATTCATGGTTAAAATAACCTGTGCTGCACTAGCACGTTTAATATCTTCAAATAGCTGCTGTTTCAATTCTGCATAAGCTAAACGACCCTCAAACCCAGCAATACAGCAGTGAAAGTCCCAGCCCCCTAAATGCAGCACACCGAAGATAAAATGCTTGGTTTCCCAAGTGATTTCTGAGGTCAATTTAATCTGTCCCACACACAGAGTTAAAGTCCCCATCTGCTGTTTTTGATAATCTAACTGCTCAACTTGATAGCAGTAGATTCGCTTCTGGTGATGACTGGCGAACAAAGAGCTAATAGCATAGTGAGCCGCCACCTGATGCAAACTAACCTGAGAGGGGGCAACCAATTCTTGAAAGATTTTTTTGCCGTTACCAAATGCCGCAACATTACTCGGTGCTTGAGCCAGATAGCCGAGAAACTCCTGTTGAAGATGAACTCCTGCTACCGCACCAGCTAATTCCATTGCCCTAGTAGCATAGCGAAGAATCTGGACTCCTTCTGGGCGGGATATCTCTTCAAAAAACCAGCCGCAGCTAGTGTACATTAACAACCCATGACGCTGCATTTCCAGCAAACTGAGGACATCGATTTTTTCGGGAGCAGATAATTCTCTTGCCTGATGTCTCTGGAGAAAGTTATTTACATTGCGGTGTGAGCGATCGCTTATTACCTGGATATATTCATTCCGAGCTAGCCAGGGATCGCGGAAAAACTGACTGCCAATTTCCTCATAAATCGTCACCAGGCGATCGCGTAGCCAGTCTAAAGTATCTCGCAGAGGTCTGCGCCATTGCTGATGCCAACCTCCTCCACTAGCACAACCACAGTCATCCTGCCAGCGATCTACTCCGTGAGCGCAACTCCAGGCTGTTACAGGCTTAAGTTTAACTTCCCATGTGGTCGGACAAATACTCAGGTAATGAGCGTAATTGGTCACTGTCCAACCACAACTCTCAAATTGTTCACTCAAGGCATATGCCACGCATTTTTCTGTCCCGCCCTTATGATGACCAAAAGTTTCCCCATCTGTAGCCACACTAATTAGCTGCGAAACGCGACCATCCCTTCTAACCGCCTTTTGTAATCTATTGGCAAAATTCTCGGCTGTAGCTAACACATTGTCGAAGCCCAGATCGCGAGAGATCGGACCATCATAAAAGAAAATATCCAGATAGCGTCGATCATCGACAAAACAACGATAGGGACGAGTCGGATCGATCTGCTGTCCGCCAACCTGATGCCAGTCGCCTGCTGGTTCATCTTCTGTGGTCATCTTTCGGCAGCTTTCGGCTTGAGAAGGAGCCAGAATGATAAACTTGATTTCTTCGTCGATTAAAGCTTCTAGAGTTGGGTAATCGACTGCTGTTTCTGCTAGCCACATTCCTTCGGGATTCCGCCCAAAACGACGGCGAAAATCTTCTTTTCCCCAACGGATTTGAGTGATCTTGTCCTGTCTATTAGCTAAGGGCAGAATAATATGGTTATATACCTGGGCGATCGCATTACCATGTCCATTCAATCTCTCGCAGCTTTGACGATCCGCTGCCAAAATTCGCTGATATACTGCGGGATCGTAATCTTCTAGCCAGGACATTAAGGTGGCACCGATATTAAAACTGAGATACTCAAAATTGTTGACGATCCCAATCACTTCTTGCCGATGGTTCAAAATGCGAGCAAAAGCATTGGGGCGATAGCATTCGTGATGGATGCGTTCATTCCAGTCGTGATATGGCTGGGCGGTAGGCTGTCTTTCAATGGTGTTTAAATAGGGATTTTCTCTGGGAGGCTGATAAAAATGTCCATGAACTGTGACGTATATTCCTTGGGCAGTTTTTCGGGGATCATCTAAGCTTGTTGCTGTCGTTTTGAATGTATTAGGTGCGGTTGAGACCATAAAAATACTCTTTAGTAATTAGACTGGTTTGGTATTAATAGAAAAAATTATGTCTTGAGAGTCTAGAAAAGTGAGGCTATCGACTCTAGGACTGGCAAATATTTGCAATCTAGCTTCTGTGTTGCGACTTTATCTGTATTATTTAAACTCAGTTTATTCTGCTTGAGACGATTTGTAAGATAAATCAACAATTTATTAGGGATTGAAATATGCTGCACAGGCAAATGGGGAACTCACAATCAAAGCGATCGCTCTATCGAGTTTCGGAGACATCAAGGAAACAAAGACTAAATCTGACTAAGCAAGATTAGGGCGTGTCATCATTTGTTAAAAAAAGTTACAATTACTAAATAACCATGGTTAATCTTGAAGCATTTCAACCTCTTAGCAAATTTTTTTGTAGTGGATACTCCTCAAAGCAACTCTGTAACCTTCGATTCGATTGATTCAGCCTTGGCTGATATTAAAGCAGGACGCTCCGTAGTTGTAGTAGACGACGAAAATCGGGAAAATGAGGGAGATTTGATCTGTGCGGCGCAGTTTGCCACTCCCAGCATAATTAATTTCATGGCGGTAGAAGCCAGAGGCTTAATTTGTTTGGCGATGACGGGCGATCGCTTAGACGCATTAGATTTACCGCTAATGGTCAGTAAGAATACCGACAGTAATCAAACCGCATTTACCGTTAGCATCGATGCCTCGCCAAAATTAGGGCGTAACTACTGGAATCTCAGCAGACGATCGCGCCCGTACTATTCAAGTAGCAATTAACCCTGCCAGCATACCTGATGATTTGGTGCGTCCTGGACATATATTTCCCCTACGTGCCAGGACTGGCGGAGTCTTAAAACGGGCTGGGCATACCGAAGCAGGGGTGGATTTGGCTCGATTAGCTGGACTATACCCTGCGGGAGTTATTTGCGAAATTCAGAACCCCAATGGTTCAATGGCGCGGTTGCCTCAATTAATTGAATATGCTAAAAAACACGATCTAAAATTAATCAGCATTGCCGACTTAATCAGCTATCGCCTAAAACACGATCGCTTTGTTTATCGTGAAAGCGTCTGTAAATTTCCCAGTCAGTTTGGCGATTTTCAAATTTATGCTTATCGCAATGCTTTAGATAATACAGAACATTTGGCGGTGGTGAAGGGAGATCCTGCCGAGTTGGCAAGCAAACCTGCGGTAGTGAGAATGCACTCTGAATGTCTGACGGGAGATGCCTTGGGATCGATGCGCTGTGACTGTCGGATGCAGCTTCAGGCAGCTTTAAAAATGATTGAGGCTCATGGCTTAGGAGTGGTTGTCTATCTTCGCCAGGAAGGAAGAGGTATTGGTCTGGTCAATAAACTTAAGGCATATACTCTACAGGATATGGGTTTGGATACCGTAGAAGCCAACGAACGTTTGGGTTTTCCTGCGGATCTCCGAGATTATGGCATGGGGGCGCAAATTCTTAACGATCTAAATATTAAGCAGATTCGTTTAATTACCAATAATCCCCGTAAAATAGCTGGCTTAAAAGGTTATGGTCTGGAAATAGTCGATCGCTTACCGTTGTTGATTGAAGCTACTGACTACAACTCGGAATATTTGGCTACCAAAGCCAAAAAGCTGGGTCACATGCTGCTCCAAACCTACCTGATTACCGTAGCAATTTCTTGGCAAGCAGGAGCAATCTCTCCTGAAGCTCGGTACGAAAAGCTCGATAAAGTTCGTTATCTGGCACAAGAACATGACTTTCTAGTTCAGGAGGAAGCTCGACCGATTGCGATCGCTTTATTTGGCAATTCTCAGTTGATTTTTCATCTCGGCTTCGATCAGCCCAACCTGGCAAATGCCGAATGGTATCAAGACTGTAATCATCCTTATTTGGCAGGGGTAATGAAAATCTTGGATCGTCTAGCTGACGGTCACGATGTCAATCGTTTGGAATTCTTGATTGCCCCTGGAGACGACCCTATGTTAGGTCTACAAATTAAACTTGACCGCCAAGATCACAGTTTAAAGGAGAAACCTTCATCCCTATGTAATGCGATCGCCAGTCAAATTATCTATAGCTTCCAAACAAATGATTGATTTATAATCTCAAATCTTAAATCGCGATCTGCAACAAAGTTTTCAAATCCCAATGACTAACAGCACTCTAAAGCAAAAGAACTTGCAAGATAACCTAAAACACAAAACTTTTGTCGCTGGTGAATCGATCGCTCTCAAAGCTGATTATTATTGGATGATCGAGCAAGGAGTGGTTAAAACATATACCCAGACAGAAGAAGGAACTCCGATAACCTTGGGCTATTGGGGAGTAAATGACCTGATTGGACAGTCTTTGTCTTCGATCTATCCCTATCAGGTCAAATGCCTTACTGCCGTAAAGGCAAGGTGCGTTCCCTTGAAGCAAGCCGATCGAATTACTGATGTAATTCAGCACCACCTCCAACAGATGGAAGAAATACTTTACATTCTTCGTTCGGATAATATTTATCAGCGTTTAAGAGGTATTCTTCTCTGGCTAGGAAATAAATTTGGTCAAGCAATTGAGATCGGACAGCTAATTAATTTACGTTTAACTCATCAAGATTTAGCTGAATTAGTCGGCGCAACCAGAGTTATAATTACCAAAATGATCAATCAACTAGAGCAAGAGGGTTTCCTTAGTCGTCCTGCAAGAAATATATTTGTAGTATGCAAGCAATACCAAGGTTAGGCGGTCAATGTTACTCTCGATTTTGAGTCTATAGGAGACGATAAATTCTGCTAATATTAGCTACGGAAATTATTGCTCTATTAACTCATGCCTCCTATTGTCAGTATTCAAGACGATGCAAAATCGCAGCAGCTATTAATTAATCCTCCTCGTTCAGGAATTACGGTCAAAGGAAGTATTACTATTCCAGGAGATAAGTCAATCTCTCATCGTGCTTTGATGTTGGGGGCGATCGCCGAAGGAGAAACAACCATTGAAGGCTTACTGTTAGGAGAAGATCCTCGAAGTACCGCAGACTGCTTTCGGGCTATGGGAGCAAAAATTTCTGAACTAAATTCCCAGCGAGTATTAGTTACGGGTGTAGGTTTAGGCAATTTACAGGAACCCCAAAATATTTTAGATGCGGGAAATTCAGGGACAACGATGCGTCTGATGCTAGGCTTGCTGGCATCTCACCCCGATCGCCTATTCATTGTAACGGGAGATAGTTCCTTGCGCTCTCGTCCGATGTTGCGGGTGGTTAAACCTTTGACGGACATGGGAGCCAGTATTTGGGGCAGAAAAGATAATTCTCTTGCCCCCTTAGCTGTGCGGGGACAGCAGCTCCAACCCACTCACTATCATTCCCCAATTGCCTCGGCTCAAGTTAAATCTTGTATCCTGCTTGCAGGTTTGATGGTAGACGGCAAGACAACCGTAACTGAACCAGCTTTATCCCGCGATCATACTGAAAGAATGCTGCAAGCTTTTGGTGCCACTTTGTCAATTGATGCTGCCACTCATAGCGTTACCTTGACGGGAAAACCCAGGTTGCGAGGACAAAAAGTAATTGTTCCTGGAGATATTAGTTCTGCTGCTTTCTGGCTGGTGGCGGGGGCAATTGTCCCCGATTCAAATCTATTGATTACCAACGTTGGAGTCAATCCAACTCGTACGGGCATTTTAGAGGCTTTATCGATGATGGAAGCTGATATTACTAGAGAAAACGAACGGACGGTTGCAGGAGAACCCGTGGCAGACTTGAGAGTAAAATATGGACAGCTTAAAGCCTGTGAAATTTCAGGAGATCTGATTCCTCGTTTGATTGATGAAATACCTATCCTGGCTGTTGCCGCAGCTCATGCTGTTGGTAAAACTACTATTAAAGACGCGGCGGAATTAAGGGTAAAAGAAAGCGATCGCCTAGCTGTTATGGCTAGTGAACTGGGTAAAATGGGAGCAAACATTGCTGAATTGCCTGACGGATTGGAGATTACGGGGGGCAATGAACTCCAGGGTGCAGAAGTAGATAGCTTTACCGATCATCGCATTGCTATGAGCCTAGCGATCGCTGCTTTAAATGCTAAAGGAAAAACCACAGTACATCGTGCGGAAGCTGCCTCTATTTCTTATCCTAATTTTGTCGATACTTTGACAGAAATTTTGCAGTGAGTGTGAAATTAAATTTATCTAAATCTATCTTTAAATTTGCTTATTAATTTGCTCATTAAGCGATCGCTGGCGACTCAGATTGTAGTGCGGGGATCGAGATGATCTCTGACCGTTGCTCGAACTTAACCGCTTCGTTTTTGCGCCGCTCTACATTGGGGGGAGTAGAGTGAGGCATTTCTAGTCTACAGTGGCTACAAAACCAGTAGTTACGCCGACCGCTGAGGTGGTGCAGCATTGATTCAGAGCAGCAAGGGCAAGAGACATGGGCATTCATAATGTTTATCTACCTTAATCAATTTAAACAAAGAGTTTTTAAAATTTATATTTGATCCCGACATCTCCAATATAGTTAAGAATTTAGAGATGTGAGAGAATTGTCAAAGTATGAAACATTTATCTCAAGAAACCTTAACAAGCCAGCACGATCGCGGTCACTTTAAAATAAGAATGTTAAGGGAATCTAAACCTAAATGAAATTATTTATTTATCCTGCCAGTATGCTCTCTTAAGGAGAAACAACTATCTGTATTGTGGATGACTTTATGCTTAATTTAATGTTTATTTAATGGTTAATTTACTTGGCTGAAGCACGAAAAATGATCACCGTACTATTAGCGTGACGGGCGATCGCTTCAGGAATATTGCCACGAACCGCATTTTGTAATAAGCCTTCGTTACTTGCGCCGATGACTACTAAACCGTATTTTTTATGCTGAGTTAAATCAACGATCGCTTGGGATACAGAATAGGCAGGAAGGAGCAGAGGAATAATGGGACAGCTCATAGTCTGGCGCAGCAAGTCCGTCGCCTGTTGATAATCAGCAGAAAAATGTTGAGGGCAATCGGGGGGTAATACCTGACATAGCTGAATTTTTGGTGGAATATGATTTAAGCTTGCCAAAGCGGGTAAGACGCTCAACAGCTTATTGATGCGATCGCCTCCAGTGGTAGGAATCAACCATTTATGTCTGAGGTGGAGTTGTTGCGGAAACGCATGGGCAGCCTGACCAAGTTTGACCAGCATCAGATCGCAGGGGGCTTGCTTAATCAACGAGTCTACTACATTGCCAAAAATTGAATCCATGCCTGAAGTTTTTCCTTTCCAACCCATCAGCAACAGGTCAATATGCTCTCTGGCGACGGTTTCTAAGATTGCCTCGCTGACATCGGTAGCAATCCGAATTTGAGTATGAATTGAAATTGAGGCGGTTTTGCCCCAGTCTTCTAGGTGCTGCATCAATTGACGTTCAGAGTCAGTTTCTACCATAGCTTGAGCAGGATAGATATTACTGGGGACACAAATTACCCGCAGACATTCAATCTCATACTGCTGAAACTTGGCGATCGCCTCAGCAATTGATAATAAAGCTGACATATGTTGGGGATTGGCAATGGGTAAAAGAATCCGTCCTGTTCCCGTAGCTGGAGAACGACTTTGATACACTACATAGGAGGGTTCAAATCGAGCATGGTGTTGATGGTCATAGTTTAATTCTTTGGCTTCTGCCTTAATAATGTCGCTACGGGTAATAATTCCTATTAGCTTGCTGCCCTCGGTAACAGGCAGTCGAGATAGCTGATAGCGATTTAGCAGGTATAAAACATCTGCCAGAGAAGTTTGAGCAGATACTGCAATCGGCTGAGGGGTCATAATATCCCGCAGCACCATCGAACTATTACTATTCTGCTTACTATCCTGGGGGATGTCTGATTGAGTGATAATCCCCACTAATTTACCTGCTTCGACTACGGGAAAACCACGGTGATGGGAGCGTGACATAGCCTTGACCAGCTCAGAAAGCGAAAGATTGCTGGGGAGAGTTTCCACCTTTGACTGCATCACATCATTTGCCGTCAGTTCCGTCATAAAGTCATGCTGCGGATTATCTTCTGTTAATTCAATACCGCTAGCTTCGAGCAAATGCTCATATAAAGAACCTGGGGAGACACTTTCTGCCACAACATAGGCGATCGCACAGGAAATCATCAAGGGCAAAACCAAGTTAAAGTCAGCAGTCATCTCAAACACAATTACGATAGCAGTTACAGGCACTCTCACCACTGCGGTAAAAAATGCCCCCATGCCCGCCAGAGCAAAAGTATAGGGAGATTCCGTTCCCAGCAGAAAGACCTCCGCCACGCCGACTAGATATCCCAAAGCAGAACCTAAGACTAAAGCAGGAGAAAATAATCCCCCTGGCGCACCAGAACTATATGCCAGGATCGTCAGACAAAACTGGACGATAAAAACTACTGCCGTAGTTTGCCAAGTAAACTGTCCTGCAATCAGCAGTTCTCTGAGTCCCGCATTATCTTGAAAAAAAGTTGGGAGCCAGGCGATCGCCATGCCCGAAATAAGTCCTGCCAAACCAATACGGAGGGGCATCGACAGAGGCAAACTACGACCATACTTCATGCCATGAATGATCGAGCGATTAAAAATTCCGCCCAAAATACCAGCGAGGATGCCTAACAAAAGATAAAAGGGAATTTCAGCAACAGCAAAGCTGCCTCGACGGGCAGAATCGATCACCGCCAGAGGAACATTAATATCCGCTGTATTAAAAATGCGGGAGACAACTGCCCCCGTAAAAGATGCGGCGATCGCCGTTTCTAGAGTTAAGCCAGAAATATCCCGCATCAGCTCTTCTACGACAAACAAGACTCCAGCAATGGGAGTATTAAAGCCTGCGGCTAATCCTGCGGCGGCACCTGCGGCAATCATCTGACGACGATTGGTAGGAGAATTAGGAATCCAGCGACTTACCTGCGCCCCCAAAGCAGCGCCAATATGCACCGTAGGACCTCGGCGACCAACGGCAAACCCTGCTCCGACAACTAAAGTCGTGGCAATGATTTTAACTAGAGCAACGCGGAGATTTAACACAATAGGATATCTAGCCAAAGCAGCCTTAACTTGAGGAATACCTCCCCCTGCGGCGGCAGGGGCAAACAGATCGATGATCCCCCCTGCGGTAGTACCTAAGATGAAACCCGCCAAAGGCAGGATGATCTTGGCTCCCTCCGTGTTTGCTATCTGGATTCGCCAACCACCAAGCCAGCCGATACCTTGTTTCAACAGCACCGCTGCGACCGCAGATAACAGTCCAACCAAACAGGCTTCAATTAAAGCGTAGCGAGTATCTAAGGAACCACTTGCTAACCATGAAGATTTGCCAATTCTAGCAAGCAGTTTTTTCATTCTCTCTGGGGAAATTTTGATGAGGATTTTGGATTTTAAACTATTACCTACATCCTAAACTGCTTAGATCCTCATGAGAGCTGCTGAGATTGGCGATCGCGATTAAAAGAGCTAAAAGTGTCCGAACTAAATATTTATCAAAATAATAATCAATTGTCAGTCGTTGTCCTAAAGGATAAACAAACTTCGTAAGAAGACTCCGTCGTTTTAAGGCGGAGTCTTCTCTGATGTCGACTAGACTTGCGCTATGTTCGCTGTATTTATGTTCACTTTCGGCATGGTTATAGTTAAGACTCCATCAATGAGTTCGGCTCGAACATGGTTTACTTGAATGGGTTGTGGTAATGGAACATTACAGTCAAGCTGTCCATAATGAAGCTGAGAAGGAATTAGTTCTTTTTCTGTCAACGGCTTATGGCGATCGTGAATTCCACAAATTGAGATTGATTCTGGTTCTGCTTTAATGTTTAGATGTTTAATCTCTACTCCAGGAATTTCTGCTTTAAGAATTAAACTTTTGTCAGTTTCGTCCAATTCAATGGCTGGACACCAAAGTTTGCCTAGCTCTTCCATTATTTTAATCTCCCGATCTTAATGTAAGTAATTTATAATAATTACTCTTTCTTTTATGTTTGTAGATTAGTTATAAACTTTGAAGAATTTGTGAGGATTGGCTATTTTTGTTGCTTTGCTTGGATCGATTTCTACAACATTAATATTCATAATCAAAATCTTCAAGGTGCTGTAAAGAGAGTTAGTATTTAGTGCTTTGTGGTTAAGGGTTGTTGGTTTTTAACTACCTGTTCAGAAGATGCTCTAGCTGAGGAAGAATTTATTGGTTGACGGACTACTAAGACGGAACAGGGTGCGTGGTGGGTTACATAGTTACTTACGCTACCGAGAAATATTTCTTTCAAGCCTTTGAGTCCTCGACTACCGACTAAGATTAAATCTGCTGACCAATTATCAGCAAGTTCACAAATTATTTGCCCAGGATTACCAGCTAACTGAGCAAATTCAGTTTTTATTCCTGCTGCTGTTGCTTCTTGAGTCAAATTTCTCAGGAATTCGATGCCGTGTTGTTCGTACCTGGCATATTCATGCTGATATGTTTCGTAATTTGTTTCTTCAACAATAGGGTAATAGTCGTAAGCCGGCGCTATGGGATGATCTGATTCTTTTTCCGACAAAATATGTAGCAAGACTAAGTCGGCACCTGTGATTTTAGCTAGAGATATTGCTGCATCAAAGACAAATTTGTTATTTTGAGTTCGGTCTACTGCGATGAGAATTTTGTTGATCATGGGAAACACTCTCACTCTTGTGTCTTTACAGATATAGCGTTGATAGTTCTGTTGTAGATTAATACTTTGAGGAAATTGTGAAGATGTTGATAGTTGATGATTGATAGTTACAGACTTTGGTACAGGACAAAAATTGCCAAAGCCAGTATTCTTAAAGCTAAAGCCATGACAAGAATAAGTTTAATGACTTTCTTTGATAGTTGGTGAACCATCAATACTTAATGCTCCAGCCCCCGCATAAATAACCATTAACAAACCACCAATCAAACCAATATTTTTCAGAAATCCGTTAATGTCACTAGCAGGATTATGGAAAGCTAAGGTTGCAGGAATTAAAAAGGCAATTAATAACCAAGAACCAATTTTTACTTTGTAACCCAACAATAAAGAAAGACCACCCAATAGTTGAAAAGCGATCGTAAAGATCAGCAAAATATCAGGAATAGGTAAACCTTTACTGGTCATCATTTCAACCGTTGAACCATATCCAATAATATGACTAATTCCCGCTTTAAGGAAGATTAAACAAAGACAGACGCGGGCGGCTAAGGGAAAATATTTCATAATTTAATTGACTTTAATCGACTTTAATTGACTCCGTAAATCATAGTTTTTGGCGATCGCCGATCGCCCGATCTTGGTTGGATTTGCTAATCTGCTGACGATAAAATAGCTGACGTAAATTTCTCTCTCCTGTTAGATAATCGCGCACCCAACTACCAAAAACCAGACAGCGATTGGAGATACCAGGTAAGTAATAAAGATGAATTGCCAACCACAGTAACCAAGCAAGAAAACCTTTTAGGGGAATTTTACCTAAAAGATATGCCACACCGCTGTGGCGGGCAATTATCGCTGCTTTACCCTTATTGAAATAATTAAATGCTTGGGGTGACCTTCCTTGTAGCTGTCGTCGTAGATTTTTGGCTACTGCTGTTCCCTGCTGTAGAGCTTCTGGGGCAATACCTAACAAGGGTTCGCCATTTTGTTTAACTAACGCAACATCACCTACAGCATAAACTTCCGCATAATTAGGCAACTGTAACTTGCCGTTGACACAAATTTTATCTTTCTTAGCAGTAGCTATGTCTGCGTTTGGTTGAGGATAGTCGGCTTCTATTCCCGCTGTCCAAATAATCGCTGCCGCTTCTAAAATTGTGCCATCATCTAATTCAATTGCCCCAGGCATCACTGCATTGACGCGAGATTTGAAATGTATTTTAACTCCTTTACGGCGTAGCTGTTTGAGAGCATATTGACTTAAATGGTCAGGATAGTCAGCCAATAGTCTGGTTCCTGATTGAATCAAAATTACTCTCACTTCTTGTAGGGTGATAGTGGGATAATCTTTAGCTAAAGTGCCTTGAACTAACTCCATTAAAGAACCTGCTAACTCTACCCCCGTTGCCCCACCACCTACAATAGCAATGGTTAAAAGCTGCGTTCGACGTTTAATGTCCCGACAAAGGGAAGCTTGTTCAAAATTGCCAATCAGGCGATCGCGTATTGCCAGAGAATCCTCTAAAGTTCTCATGGGTAGTGCATAATCCGCTGCGCCAGCCACACCCAAAAACTGAGTCTGACTACCTGTAGCTAACACTAGATAGTCATAGGCAAGATCCATGATTTCAGTAGTAACGATTTTGGCATTAAAATCCACCTTTTTTACTTCTGCCTGGAGAAAACGAGTATGTTTAGACGAACGCAGATATTTACGAAACGGGTAGGCGATCGCCTCTGGAGTAATAAAGCCAGTAGCCACCTGATAAAGTAGTGGAACAAAGGTATGGTAATTGTGGCGATCGATTAAGACAATCTCTGCATTGACTCTGGCTAATTTACGAACAACTCTTAGTCCTGCAAACCCTCCCCCAACGATTACTATTCTAGGCTTTTTAGCTAACACGGTTTGAAACTAAGATAAAAATTGCTAGTGTTCTATATCGGTCACTGTATCAATTATCAATCGTCCTTACTTTAGGCTGGTAAAGCGATCGCTTTATTAAACCATGGAAATAGTCATGGAAATTTTTGATATCTAAGTCTGGTTCAAAATTCCAAGAGAAACATCATTCGTTTGATAGAAGTTACCACGACCAACTTATTCACTAACAATCACCAATATGCAACTTTAGTTGGAAGTTATTCATAGATAATCTAGATAAGTTGTAATTATTGAGGAATTTAGTATTGTGCCTTTGTTTCAATTACAGTTTCAATCGCACTTGCGAAAACTCATCTCACCACAGAAGTCAATTATGGACAAAATCGTTTTATGAACACTTACAAAAAATTAGAGATCAAAAAGTTGGTTACAGCTTTTTTCTTGACAATCTGTCTATTTTTCACTGCATCAAGCAGCGTATTAGCGGCGGCAAATCAAAGCGAAACTACTTATCCTAGCGACGAACAACGTTTAGAAGGCTTACTTTATTCTAACTCTAACAAGGTTAAATCTTTAGATAATGTCAATGATTTTGTTAGCCCTCAAAGACAAAAAGAATTACTAGATCCGACGCAAATTCCAGCCAAGAAGCAACCCATTATCGATCGCTCCGATCCTGACAATAATCTTCTGGAAAAGACAGTACAAATGTTTGAAGATGCTGGAAACTTTTCAGCTAATTAAAACGAAACGGCGATCGCATTTATCAAAGTATTCGTATTCTTTGATGCCGAGAAACCAGTGACAGCTATCTGTCATAGTCCTTGGACATTAATTGAAGCCGATGTAGTAACTGGACGCAAAGTTACATCTTGGTCTTCTCTTAAGACCGATCTGACCAACGCAGGTGCAAGCTGGGTAGATAAATCAGTAATAGTGGACGGTAACTTAATTACAAGTCGCAACCCCGACGACATCCCTTGGTTTATTAACGCAGCGATCGCCTTTGTTGTTTGGCTGGTGGACTAGTTGCCACGTTGTTGCTTGGTAGTAACGCTTAATAAAGCGATCGCCCTAAATTAAAATACTAGATTAAACTTCCATGATTAAAGCAATAATTTTCGATCTTGACGGTACGCTAGTGGATTCGGTTGATTACCATACGGAAGCTTGGGTAAAAGCTTTCCAAGAATATGGTTATGACTTTCCGTACGATCGGCTGCGTCAGCAAATCGGTAAGGGTAGTGAATATATTATCGGCGAATTACTTTCCACTGAGGAGGCAGAAAAACTGGAGTCTGATATTGCAGGATATCGCAAGCAATATTACCAAGAAAATCTGTTAGCCAAAGTCCAGCCTTTTCCGCAAGTAAAACAACTGTTTAAAACTATTAAGGCAGACAATCTAAAAATTGTTTTGGCTTCTTCGGCTAGAACAGAAACTATTAAACATTATTTAAAGTTACTAGAAATTGGCGATCTGATCGACGGTGCGACTTCTACCGATGATGTGGCTAAATCCAAACCAGAACCCGATATTTTTCTGGCGGCGTTGGCGAAACTAAAAGATATCTCTGATATCTCAACCAAGGAAGTAATCGTAGTGGGGGATAGTCCCTATGATGCGATCGCCGCAGGAAAAGCAAATTTACGCACTATTGGGGTTCTTTGTGGCGGTTTCGAGCTTGAAACCCTAACTCAAGCAGGTTGCGTGGCTATTTATCAAGATCCTGCCGATTTACTCGATAATTATCCTGAGTTTCTAGATATAGATGAAGTTGCTTGAAACAGAATAAATAAAATCAACAAAATAATATGATGACGTTTATTGAAGAAAGAAGAGGCATAATTCAGAAGCTGATTACATTTATTAGTGAGATCTTGATTAAATTGTCTCGCTGGTTGCAACCCCGTCGCCAATAACTTCTATAACTTCTCTATCTCTGAGGGGAAGTAATTGGTATGGCGATCGCATTAAAGTAAGAAATAGTTATTGAGTAGCATTCAAATCCAAAAACATAATGAGCGATACTACAGTTAAAAAAGTTGATTCTACAAGTTCGCCCACAGGTGAAATGGGTCAGAAATATTTGGTCGCGGGTAAAACCATAGCGATGCGTCTCTGGCAAGATGAACAGCCAGGAGAACCAAAACCTAAGCAAGCCAGAGAATATGAAACCGTCGGTTATGTCATGGCAGGCAAAGCGGAACTGCATTTAGAAGAACAGGTAATTAAATTAGAACCTGGAGATTCTTGGTTAGTACCGCAAGGTGTAGATCATACCTATAAAATCATTGAGTCCTTTTCCGCCGTCGAAGCTACAAGTCCCCCTGCCAGAATTGATAATCGAGACGAATCATAAACCGCTTCGTTTTTAAAACCTATATGTTTTCCCAGATAGATCCTCAAGTAAATTTACTTACCATAATTAAAATTCGCGGTATGAATCACGATTATGGTTAGCTCAATTGAGTTTAAGTTAATTTCTAATCTTACTGATGCTCCACTGAAGATTTTACTTTTTCTGGGAAATTCTTACTAAAAATATTATCTAATCTGCTGACTTACCTGCAAAATGTCCGCTACAAGAGCGATCGCGATCTGCTTGTCTAAACCCTAAGACTGTAGCCAAATAGAACGGATCTCATCATCAGAAATACATTTTGCTACATTTTTAATTTGTTCGTCAGATATTTCTGCTTTGGTAGCACTAAACACGGCTCTAGTTATAGTTATAAATGTTTGAGATATTTTTCAGACTTATAGATAGATATTAAAGGCGATCGCTTTTGATCAAAAAGCTGATTGAATTATGGGTATATTAAAATAATCTATATTTATCAATATTCAGTTGAGTTTACCAAGCATACATATACAGGATCACTACAGAAGCGATCGCAATAATTTAATTCAGGATTTTTATATTCCTTGTCTATCTAAAACTATCTCATATAGTCGGGCAGTGGGGTATTTTTCTAGTACTTCTATTGTTGCCGTTTCTCAAGGACTAGCTGCTTTAATTGAAGCTGGGGGCAAAATGCGTTTAGTCGCATCGCCCTGTCTGTCTACTGAAGATATTAAAGCCATAGAAAAAGGTTTAAGACAAAGAAAAGAAGTTATAAGTTCGGTAATTATCAAAGAGTTTGAAAAGGTTTCGCGAGATAGACTAGCTTGTTTGTCTTGGTTACTATCTCAAGGAGTGCTAGATATTAGATTGGCGGTAGCAAATAATTTTGAAGATCCTGGTCTGTATCATGAAAAAATTGGCATTTTAACAGATGATAATGACAATAAATTAGCCTTCACTGGTTCAATTAATGAAACAAAATCGGGACTAATTGATAATTTTGAAAATATTGAGTTTTTGTTCTTGGCGGGGGGAAGAAGGAAGAGAGTTAAACGAATATGCGAATATTTTGAAAAACTATGGTCAAACAAAACTCACAAAGCGGAAATTATTAGGTTTCCTGAAGCAGCAGCTCGTAAATTATTAGAATATCGTCCATATGCGAAACCGACAGTAGCCAGAAAGCTCACGCCACAGAAAAAATTCAAACTAGTTGCTGAAAATCAGGATGATTACAAATTAAATAAAGAAAAAAAGCGATCTCACAGTTTAGATACTACTTTAAGACCTTATCAAGAAGAAGCCTTAATTGAATTTAAGTCTGCTGATAACAAAGGTATTTTAGCTATGGCGACAGGGGCAGGGAAAACAATTACCGCTTTAGCTTGTGCTAGCAGTATAGAGGATTTAGATTTAATTATTATCGTTGTTCCTCCAAATAATGACTTGGTCGAACAATGGATGAGTGAATTAGATAAGCTTACTGATTTTTATTATCCTATTGCAGCAGTAGGAAAATCCGATATTTGGAGGGAAATACTACGCAGAAAATTAAATTTAATTCATGGGAACGTACAAAAAATAAAAAGATTACCTACTGTTTTGGTTGGTACTTATAGCGGTTTGTCTAAATCAACAGTAGCAGAATTAATTGAAGATGCTGGAGGCTTGCCCATCAAGTCTTTAATTATTGCTGATGAGGTTCATGCTGCTGGGGCAAAAAATATCGCAGGATCTTGAGAGACGACTTTACTTACCGTTTAGGCTTATCCGCTACTCCCATACGTCCTCATGATGAAGAGGGAACAGAATTTGTTTTAGATTATTTTGGCAATATTGTTTATGAGTTAAGTTTGGAACAGGCTATTAAATTAGGTATCCTTTGCGAGTATGAATACTATGTTTATGTGGTCACTCTGACCGATGCCGAAAATGAAGACTTATCAAATCCTAACGAAAAAAATTGCTAAATCATTTAGAAATAGTAAAGATCGAGAAAGTAAGAAAATAAAGAGTTTGACTATAAAGCGATCGCGTATTATTAAATCTGCTAGTGATAAGATTAATATCCTTAATTGCATTATACAAGATCATCCTTTAAAGAAAGCCATGATCTATTGTTATCCAGTTAAACAAGCTGATCAAGTATGTCATCAACTATCGCGGCAAGGAATTGTAGTCTCTCGTTTTACTTCTGAAGAAAAGAAACAACGCAGTCAAATATTAAGTGATTTCAGCAAAGGTCGTATTGATGCTTTAGTAGCCGTAGGATGTTTAGATGAAGGGATAAATATACCTGCTGCCCAAGAAGCGATAATTTTAGCTAGCGATACCTCCGAACGGCAGTTTATTCAACGCCGAGGCAGAATTTTGCGGAAAGCGGAAGGTAAAGATAAGGCAACTTTGATTGATATACTTGTAGTTCCACCAATAGGAGACGAAGGAGTAAAATTAATTGCATCTGAAGTTAAAAGAATTAAACATTTTGCTAAAACTGCTAGAAATAAAGCTTCAGTTATTACTAAGCTAGGAAATGAATTATCTCATTACGGCATTACTTACTCTGATTTAATTTAATCGGCTAAATATATCACATATGGAAGAAAAAATTAAAGAATTGGCAAAGAAATATAATATACCTGCTTTTTTATTGAAAGAAGTAATTCAAATGGAAAAAGACAAGGCGGTATTAAAAAATCGTCAGTTAGTTCCAAAAATAGTCCAACTAATTGAAAAATATTCGGAAGCATCAAATTGAACAAGGTTTTAAATAAGTGACGCTACAAATAAAGAAAATCCATCTACAGAACTGGAGATGCTATGAAAATCAAATCATTGAGTTTGATTTAAATACAGATAAAAATATTTGGGTTATTTGGGGATTAAATGGCTATGGAAAAACTTCTATTTTAGAAGCTGTTTTATGGTGTCTTTACGGCAACGAAATAGTTTCGCCGAAGAGATTAATCAAAGCCGAAGCAGATTCGGAGGAACAATCTTCAGAAAAACAAGGCTATTTTTATTTTCCTAATGTCAAAGTTAACTCTGAATTAGAATTATCGGTCAGTTTAACATTACAAAAAGAAGATCATAATTATGTGATCAGTCGAGTGGCTAAAAGGACACAGCGAGGACAAACTTTCTTCGCTGAAGTTTCAAAAGCTTCATTTAATTTAAACGGCAAGCTTAAAACAGATTCACGAGAACGTATAGATTCACTATTGCCTCGTTCTTGTAGAGAATTCTTTTTCTTCGATGGTGAAAAAATAAAGGAGTATTCTAACATTACTCAAACGGCAGAAACTCGCAAAGCAATAGAAAGTATTTTAGGAATTCCTGAAATTATTAATCTGAAAAAAGACGCTAAAAATGTTGTCAAACAATTTGAGCAAAAAATTAATCAGGCAAATTCTAGCAACAAAAAGTTACAAAATATTAATACTGAGTTATTGCAACTAAAACATGAGATTGCAGCGAAAAAAGATCAGCTACAAACAGCAATAGAAGAACATAGCCAAGAAATAAAAATACTCGAAGATGTCAGAGAAAGGGCAAGTCAGATATCCGAATTACGGGATAAGCTAAATCAATTACGAAAATTAAAACAACAACAGCTTGAATTAACACAAAGGTTAGAAAAAGCCGAACAAGAGATAGATAAAGTCTTGAAAGTTGCTTCCATTTCTATGATGCAGAAACATATCAAAGAAATGGCGGATGACTTACAAACTAAAACTTTAACCAATACTAGGATATCTATATCTATCGATCAGTTAAGAGAATTGCTGGAAGCTGATAATTGTATTTGCGGTAATTGTATTGGAGAAAAAGAATCTAACTTTATATCTCAACAATTAAAAAGTATTGAAGATGCAGGAATTGTGCTAAAAGAGAATTCTCGTATTGAAAGTCTGCGTATGGATCTCAAGAGAATTTCTAAATATAAGATTCCCGATCTTGATCGGCTTTTATTAGATTGCGATCGCTTTGTAGATGATATTGAAGAAATTAAACAAGTTGCTGACCAACTTAAGAAAGATACCAAAACAGTATCTGAAAAAGAAACTGATGAAATTTGGCGTAAGTTCGGTAAACAAGAACAAGCTGTCAAAGATGCGGGTCAAACAATTCAACGTTTGCGTAATGAAATAGAATCCTTACAGCAGCAGCAAGACACTCTAAATAGGCAAAGAGGAGAATTATTGAATAGCGATCGCGAAATGTCGATGCTAAACAAACAATCTCAACTAGCCCAAGGACTTTGCGATGCAGCAGATGAGTTAATTGACTGGTATACGGAAAACTGTCAGCAAACTATAGAAAATCAGGCTTCTCGTCTTCATAATATAGTTACTAATAAGCCAGATGAGTATGAAGGTATAGTTCTCAAAAATGGCTATAACCTACGACTCAAACAAACTAATGGTGATATTGTTAATCCTCAATCTCTTAGTGGAAAGGGGAAAAGCAAGCCTTAGTATTTCCTTTTATTGCAGGTCTTAATTTGGCATCTGGTAAAGCTGCCCCTTTAATGATTGATACTCCCTTTGGTAAACTTGATGGAACTCATCAGGAAAACATAGTTAAGTCTTTGCCTCAGATACCCTCTCAAGTGATACTGTTGGCAACAGATAGAGATTTACCTGAAAATATCTTAAACCTATTACGACCTGATATAGTGCAAATTCACAAAATTAGGCGGTTGGGAGGGACAGAGGATGGTTCTGTTATTGAGGTTGAAGAATGGAACGTTTAGACACTACTAAAAAATTTGCTGCTACATCTGAAGCTAAAGGATATTTGGATTATTTAGTAGATAAAAAGCAAGTTTTTAAACGGGCAATTGATGCTTATGTTTTTGCTGCAACCTACGCTATGAGAGAGAATGCAGATATTTCTCAACCATTGTCTAGTAGACCAAACAGTTTGGTGGAAGTATATCGTCTTGATGATGATGTTCGTTTGGCTTTGGAAGCAGGAATACACACTATTTGTAAACGAAATCATCAATCAGAACCTCAAAATAGTGCAGAAGTAATGAAGCTATTAACCAAATACGCAGAGACGGGTATTCAGTTATTACAGCAAAAGTGGAAAGATAAAACTTCTGCATCCCAAATTCAACAAGATATTTGGCAAATGATTAACAAATAGTCTGGATTTTAATAAATCTAAATCATGAAAACAAAATCAAAGATAGAACAGCCAGAATTAACTCAACGTACTGTTAAAGATTTAGTAGAGGATGTAGATAACTTAACTAAAGAAATTCAAGAACTATATCTTCAGGACGAAGTACCATTTGTGATTGGCTGGAGTGGAGGAAAAGATAGTAGCTGTATATTGCAATTAATTTGGAATGCGATCGCAGCACTTACCAGTAGAACAAAGAACCAAAACAATTCATGTCATCTACCAACGATACATTAGTTGAAAATCCAATAGTCTCAGCTTGGGTAGATAGATGTATAAACAAATGGATAAGGCTGCCCAACAGAGCAGCAAATGCCGATTCAAGGCAAATTTACTTCATCCAGAAGTTAAAAATTCCTTTTGGGTTTGTCTAATGGGTAAAGGCTATCCTTCTCCTAGAAATAGATTTCGATGGTGTACCGAGAGAATGAAAATCAAGCCAGCAAATCAATTTATTCGACAAATAGTTCGTCACAGTGGTGAAGACATTTTAGTTTTGGGTACTCGCAAAGCTGAAAGTTCCAAACGTGCTGCAACGATGGAAAAACAGAGGCAATGGCGAGTACGCGATCGCCTTAAGCTAACTCTAGTCTCCCTAATTCCTTAATATATGTTCCGATTGAAGACTGGAGTACAAATGAGGTTTGGATGTACCTAATGCAGTGGGATAATCCTTGGGGTGGAAACAATCAAGATTTATTTGCTATGTATCGTGGGGCAACTGCTGACACTGAATGTCCGATGGTAGTTGATACATCCACTCCTAGCTGCGGAGATTCACGCTTTGGCTGTTGGGTCTGCACAATAGTAAGCAAAGATAAGTCTATGGAAGCGATGATACAAAATGATGAAGAGAAAGAATGGTTGCAGCCTCTATTAGATATCCGTAACGATTTGGATATAAGAGACGATCGCCATAGAAGGGATTTTCGTCGTCTTCATGGTAACGTACAGTTATTTGAACGTAACAAAGATGGAGAAACTTCAATTGAACCGATCCCTGGACCTTATACTAGAAAATGGCGAGAAACTTGGCTAAGAAGAGTATTATCAGCACAAGTTGAAGTCAGACAAAATGCGCCAGAAGACTTTAAAGATATTAGTTTAATTACT
Organism: uncultured cyanobacterium; assembly: GCA_963724445.1. GTDB lineage: Bacteria > Cyanobacteriota > Cyanobacteriia > Cyanobacteriales > Xenococcaceae > Waterburya. Next base: position 55,456 of record CAVRWR010000047.1, read on the forward strand.
TCTGAAGAATTGAGCGAAATTAGAAGAATTTGGCTAGAAGAAAAGCATGAGTTTGATGATAGTCTTCCGCGCATTTATCAAGAGGTGACAGGAGAAGTATTTAAAGATATTAGAGTTGGTGCAGATGAGAAGTTGTTGGGTAATGATGAGTGGGAAACTTTAGAGGAAATATGTGATGATGAGATGCAGTTGGAATTGATGTCAAAGCTGTTGGATACCGAAAGGCAGTTTCATGTTAAAAATCGTCGTTTAGGTATCTATGATAGTTTGGAAAAGTGTTTTGATACTAGTTCTAGAAGTCAAGAAGAAGCGATCGCAAATGCTCATCAAAAATACGATTTAAAAACTGCCGCCGAACAAGGTAATATTGAAGCGGTAAGAGAACAGGTACGAACAGTTAAATCAGCAAAAAGGTGAAAATTCAGAAGATGGCAATCAAGCTAATTGGGGTAGTATTAAGTTTGCTGCCAGAAATAAATAGACATTGGATACTAAATATTTAATGTGTTTAATGAAAATTATTTAAATGATTTTTACCAAATTAATAATTGAAAATTTTGGTGCATATGCGGGAAAGCAGACGATTGATTTGCGCCCCGAAGGAAGTCCTTTAGGGCGTCCAGAGAATGATGGTAGTAATCGTCCAATTATCTTGATAGGTGGCATGAATGGTGGCGGAAAAACCACCCTGATGGATGCAATTCGTTTAGCTTTATACGGACAACGGGCGAAGTGTTCAAGCAGAGGCAACTTAGGCTATGGTGAGTTTTTATTTCAGTCGGTAAATAGTCAGGCTACGCCAGCAGATATAACTAAAATTGAATTATCTTTTGAAGATATTTTTGAAGGACATTGGCAACAGTTTAAAATTATTCGTGCTTGGAACAAAGATCTCAAAGACGGCAAGGATAGTCTTAGTATTGAAAGAGAAGATAGGTTTGATAGTAATTTAGAAGATAACTGGGATGAATATATCGAAAATATTCTACCTTTGGGTATTTCTAATTTATTCTTGTTTGATGGAGAACAAGTAAAAGAGTTAGCTGAGTTAGATATTCCTCCTCCTGCTGTAGTTGAAGCAATTAATAATTTGTTAGGTTTAGAATTGGCAGAAAAGCTATCGGTTGATTTATCAGTTTTGGTCAATCGCAAACGTAAAGCAATAGCTAATAAAGCACAATTACTAACTATAGAAGAAATTGAACAGAAGTTAGCAGTAAAAAAAGAAGATAGGCAGCGGTTACAGAAAGATTTTGAAGAAATAGAAAAGAAATTAAAGCAGGCTCATAAACAACGCGATCGCGCTATCAATAAATTTAATAAGCAAGGCGGTAAAATTGCCGCAGAAAGAGAAGTAATTGAAGCTACAATTCAAAAATTTAATAGTCAGCTAGAAAATAAGCGGGAGGAGTTGCTTAGATTAGCTGAAAGAACTTTACCTTTGGGGTTAATTAGCTCTTTGTTAAATGATGCAGGTCAAACAAGGAGAGGCAGAAGTTAAATCTCAACAGTTTAAACAAGCTCAAGTTGTTCTTAAAGCTAGGGATCGAAAGTTATTGGAATTTTTAAATGATATTTCTTTATCAGTCGAATCAATTGATAAGGTTAAGTTTTTTATTGAAACAGAAAATAAAATTATTGCTGACTCGATTGAAAGTAGCGCAGCTAGTTACTTGAATTTAACTGATAAAGCAATTACAGCAGTTAAATAGTGTGAGTCAAAACAGTCTATTACTCGAAACCAAGTTATCTCATAATATAATTAAGGAAATTGAACAGCTTAAAACTAAGATAAATAATACTGAAACTCAATTAGCTAGTGCTGCATCTCCCGAAGATTATCAAAAGTTAATCAATACAGTAGAAGATGCCAAGAAATTCGTAAGTCAGTCTAAAACTTTATACGATATAGCTAAAGATAAACTGCAAAATATCGATAAAGAAATTGAGCGCACAACTCAAGAATTAAATCGTAAGCTAAAAAACTATAGTGAAGAAGCTATTGATAAAATTAGCGACGAACACATTATTAAATCTGCAACCAAGATACAAGAAACTCTGAAGCTTTTTAAAGAAAAACTTACTCTTAAAAAACTCAATAAATTAGAAACTGAAGTTAAAGACTGTTTTCTATATCTGCTACATAAATCTAATTTAATTAACCGCGTGACGATAGACAGCGATCGCTTTAAACTGGCTTTATACGACACTGATGGTCAACTTTTTCCCAAACAACGACTATCCGCAGGGGAAAAACAATTACTGGCGATCGCCTTTTTATGGGGACTTGCTAGAGTATCAGGACGCAATTTACCCATAGCAATTGACACCCCGTTAGGCAGATTAGATTCAGACCACCGTCATAACTTAATAGAGCGATATTTTCCTACCGCATCCCATCAGGTAATTCTCCTTTCTACCGATACAGAAATAGGTGAAAAGGAAGTAACTATGTTAAGAGAACAAGATGCGATCGCCCAAGAATATCTACTCAAATACAACCCAGAGAAGCGTCAAACTACTGTAGAGAAGGGATACTTTTGGTAAGTAATAGGTAATAGGTAATGACTACAATTTTGAAAGCGTTTGAATTTAGCTAGCACAAAAAAAAGCTAGAGAAACCAACCAAGGAAACTCTAACTTTTGATTAATAATTATTAACTATTAGTTAAAATATTATCCATTAATAAAAGCTTCAGTCATCTGATAAGCTTCATCATCAGTAAACTGTTCGGCAGGATGCTTCATAAAGTATGCTGAAGGAGCGGTTAAAACGCCACCAATACCTCGATCTAAACCTAGCTTACAACAGCGAATAGCATCAATTACTACTCCTGCTGAGTTAGGAGAATCTTCAACGGAAAGCCTCATCTCCAGATTCATTGGCACATCGCCAAATAACTTGCCTTCAATGCGGATAAAAGCAACTTTATTATCTTTTTGCCAGGGAACATAGTCACTTGGACCTACATGGATATTTTCATCCTCTAAGCGTTGGGCAATTACACCCTGCACTGCTTCGGTTTTCGACTCTTTCTTAGAATCTAGGCGAGTGCGATCGAGCATATTACGGAAATCGGTATTACCACCAGTATTTAGCTGATAGGTGCGTTCGACTTTAACTCCGCGCTTTTTACAGAGATCTACTAAAGTGCGGTGACTGATAGTCGCGCCAAACTGGGACTTGATATCGTCCCCAATAATGGGAATGCCATAACGTTTAAACTTATCTGCCCATAATGGCTTACTGGCGATAAACACAGGAATACAGTTGACAAAAGCAACTCCTGCATCCAAAGCGCATTCAGCATAAAATTCTACAGCCTCTTGTGAACCTACAGGAAGATAGTTAACCAAAACCTCTGTCCCAGATTGTTTGAGACTGTCAACAATCTCTGCCTTAGACTGTTCTGGGCGATCGCTTACGACAAAAGTATATCTTTCATCAGCACCATTCATGTGTGCCGCCACTCCATCTAGTACTGCCCCCATTTGGACTTTTACCCCAGTCTGAGGCACGTTTTCACAAAAAACAGTAGTACAGTTAGGAGGAGCGAAAATCGCCTCGGCGACATCTCTGCCTACTTTACGCTGATCGATATCAAAAGCAGCAACTACCTGAAGATCGTAAGGTTTATAGCCTCCGATTTCCCAGTGCATTAGACCAATAGCATCTTTTGCCTGCTTATCACGATAATATTCAATTCCTTGGATGAGAGAACTAGAACAGTTTCCTACACCGACAATTGCAACTTTTATGCTCCCCACGGTTTAACCTTCCTCCATTATTGGACTACATTATAGGGAAATCTTACAGTCATTGTTTAAAGAATAGTAAACAAATGGTAAATAATTCCACCATAGTAGATGTTTTACTTGGTAAATCGACAACTATACCACATCAGACCGCCTACACTTTTTTAGCCGATGGAGAAACCGAATCTGGTAGCTGTACCTACCAAGAATTAGATCTTCAGGCACGAGCGATCGCAGTAGAATTATTAACTAAGGTAAAACCAGGCGATCGCGCTTTATTGGTATATCCCTATACTGCTGGCTTAGAGTTTATCGCTGGGTTTCTAGGTTGTCTTTATGCTGGAGTTATCGCCGTTACTGACTATCCCCGACAGCATATTAAATCCCTTAGTCAGTATCAAGACCGGATTGTTGATTGTCAAGCAGCGATCGCCCTGACCACCCAAGAATTTGCCGATCGTATTAAAGGTCAGCTTGTGACTCACCCTAGTATGGCGTTAAAGCTTAAAGCTTTACCCTGGATTGTCAGCGATCGAGTCGATCTGGCATTGGCGGATCGATGGCAGCCACCAAAAATCGATGGTGACACTCTAGCTTTTTTGCAATACACTTCTGGTTCCACAGGACAACCAAAGGGAGTGATGGTAACTCATGGCAATGTACTGCATAATTCAAAAGTAATTTATCAATCTTTTGGTCATCATGACCAGACTAAAATCTTGATGTGGCTGCCAATGTTCCACGATATGGGATTGATTGGCGGGGTAATCCAGCCTCTGTTTGCGGGATTACCTGCGGTATTAATGTCTCCCATCGCTTTGGCACAAAAACCTTTTCTCTGGCTTCAGGCGTTGTCTAAATATCAGATAACTACCAGTGGTGGTCCCAATTTTGCCTATGATTTGCTTTGTCAAAAGATTACCGATGAACAACGAGCTAGTTTAGACCTGAGTCAATGGTCAGTGGCATTTACGGGAGCAGAACCTGTTCGAGCCGAAACACTAGAGAAATTTAGTGAGCTATACACACCCTGTGGCTTTAAAAAAGAAGCCTTTTATCCCTGTTACGGCATGGCTGAAGCGACATTATTCATTACGGGGATCAATGCCTCTGAGTACCCCACCATTACCTATCTCGATCGGAAAGCTTTGACTGAGGACAAGGTGGTAGTAGTAACGTCAGATCATTCTGACTCTAAAGCAGTCGTAAGCTGTGGTCATACTTGGTTGGGAGATGAAATTATTATTGTCAATCCCGAAACCAAAATTCAGTGTCCACCAGACAATATAGGAGAAATTTGGGCAAGAGGTGTGGGCATTGGTAAAGGTTACTATCAGAGAGAAGAACAAACTGAAGCAACTTTCCAAGGAACATTAGCAAATAATCCAGATAAAACTTACCTCCGCACTGGTGATTTAGGGTTTATCCAAGATGGCGAAGTCTATATCACGGGGCGTATCAAAGACATGATGATTCTCTGGGGACGTAATCATTATCCCCAACACATTGAAGAAACAGTAGAAGCTTGCCATCAGGCCCTCCGTCCCAACCATGGTGCAGCCTTTAGCGTTGAGGTAAATGGCGAAGAACAGCTAGTGGTGGCGCACGAAATCAATCGGACTGATTTGCGTAAACTCAATGCCGAAGAAGTAATTGGCGCAATTCGTCTATCCGTAGGAGAACAAAATATGGCGAATGTCTTTGCCGTGGCGTTACTCAAAACTGGCACTATACCTAAAACTTCTAGTGGGAAAATTCAGCGACGTGCCTGTCAGAGTATGTTCTTGGATGGTAGTCTCAATCCACTGGCACAATGGCAGCAGTCAGAGATCCCTGAAACTGATATTACCGACTTAGCAGGTCAGTTTTTTAGTGATTAATTTTAATGAAGTCAAAAGAAAGTGGATATTTTGGCTAGCATTTTTTGGATAATTGCCTAAAATATTTATCTGCTACTATTATTAGCCAAATAGCAATATTGTACTGGGATTAAATATGATAATAGGCTGGACACAATACTTTTTTGCCGATACTTTGAATTTACTTTGGCTAGCTCTTAGTCTATTTGCTGCTGGAGTTATTGAAGCTTTTTTGTGGAAAACCAGCCTGTTTCAAACCTTAAATATACCGATTCAATCTGAGTGGTTTGGGGCAAATAAAAAATGGCGCGGGTTAATAAGTTTGCCGATCGCTATGCTAATTAGCGTCTATTTATTAAAGATATTTGAGATAATAATTCCTGCTCTATCTCAGCAATCAGTTTCTTTCTCAAATTTCAATCTGATTGAATTTGGTTTGTTAGTTGGCTTTATCTTTAACCTTTCAGAATTACCCAATTCTTTTGTTAAACGTCGCTTAGATATTCCTCCAGGAGATGAAAATAATAAGCTGTTTTACTTTATCGATCACATGGATTCTACCTACGGAGTTCTAATTCTGTGGTATTTCTATTTTCACTTTCCTCTACATTTTATTGTGACAGGTTTAGTTATTACGCCACTATTGTTTATGGGGGCAACCGAGTTAAGAAAGAAACTAGGTTTGAAGTAAAATAATTGCCGTTTATTTGACCATAAATCTTAAGTGTTAAAAATTTTTAAATCTTATTTAAGACAAAAAAGAATGGTTCAGGCATTCCTTTAAAGTCCATTAGTCCCAATACAGTATTTTCATTAACCTTTCTAAACACATCATTGATAGGAAGATAATCGTAAATCATCGTTGCACTTACCTTACCTCGATATTCCATCAGGCGAATTCTGGCTTTACTTTCTTCAGTTTTGAGCAGCTTACTCATAAGGCTATAAACAGGTTTAATCGCCTCGTTTTTGGGCAGAGAGATATTTAGACCCATATTGGTCAACGTTGGGTTGGGGTCAACTTTGAAGATGTTATTGCCATCAGAAAATAGCAACGGATGAACGTGTTCTGCTGAGACAAATTCTTTGCCGTACCAATTAAAAGCTTCTAATAAACCATCCAGTTGATGATTGGTGGGAAAACCTGAACCCTTCCATCTACCGATCATGAATTCTATGTCAACAGATTCTAGCTCATCGAAAAGTTGTAATGCTGACTCGGTGGTGGTTTTACCTTGCTGCACAATTGTTTGGAAACTGGCTATAGTGTTCATGGCTTTTTTGGATATGAAGATAAAGTGACGTTTGGATTATACTAAAGCGTAAAAACATCACAAAGGGATATATACTCTTATTTTGGCGCGAGTTAAGGCGGTGTAGAGCATTTTTTGGAGATCGGGACAGCCTTGCATATCTTCTGTGTCTAGAAAAACATAATCGATACTCGAACCCTGTGCCTTATGCACTGTTAGGCTATAAGCGTAAGTGACATCATCAAAGGTTCTGGATAAGTCAAAGTATTTATTCCACTGTTTCTTGTCAACGTAATCTTTAATTTTTTCGTCTCTCAGCCGTTCACCTTGTTCGGTTAACACGGATAAATTTACCTCAAACCCAGCATCAGTCTTTACAGGTACGGAGCGATATTGGTAGGCTACTTTATCAAAGGATAGCTGTTTAATGGTTGGCTGTTCAATCACCGAACATTCTTCCGAGTTGTTGATTAAGACTCCCCACTTGTTCTTACCTTTCTGTCCTGGACGGATGCGAAACAAGGGTTTTCTGGCAATTAACCTGTCTCCTGGAACAAATATCGGCGCATCTTTACCCCATAGGCGCGATCGCACAAATCGATTGGCATCAGCCGCAGTTCTGTTACGCCAAACAAGTAGCCTGACATAATCAGGATTGGATTTATAATCATTAGCCTTGAAATACTCGGTTACTGTTTCTAGCCATTCTTTTCTCGGTTGACAAATAATCGTGCGATCCTCGCTACTCTTAAAAGGGTATATTCTGCAAGCGTATTGATTTTCGCTACGGATTTTTTCTGCCACTACCGCAATTTCTCCTTCGTAGCGGACGATTTCCGTCAAAGTCGCTGTGTCGTCGATCTGTTTGGAGATTGCCACCATCGGCTGCTGTTCTTTTACTGGGGGAAGTTGAGCTTCATCTCCGACAAAGATTACTTTTGTATCGATAGTTAAGGCGATCGCGCTGACAATCTCTTCAAAGTTACTGCGATTAATCATGGAAAACTCATCCACGATCATGACATCATAATCATCAAATTCAGCATTCCCAGGAGAAGTAAATTCCTCTATCCCAGTTTCTTCATTAATTTCAGGCTGTTGACCCAAGAGTTGGGCTACGGTTTTAACATCAATATTTATGCCGACAGAAGTTCCCACCTGCATCAAGCTTTTAGCTGCCTTATTGGTAGGTGCAGCAATGACAAATTCACAGTTTTGGGAATCTAACCATTCGATCAGATGACAGATTAAAAAGCTTTTTCCCGTCCCTGCATAGCCACTTAAACGAAAGAAACTTTGATTACTGCGTAAAAATGATTTTAGTTGTTCTAGAGCTTGCTGTTGTGCCTTGGTTAGCTTCTTTACTGATTTTTTTGCAGTCTTTGCCATCGCTCATCTGAATAGTTATTTCAATATGCTAGAGCATCGAACACCGTTTTTTAAAGATCAAAAGGTCTTGAAAATAACCAAAAAAGAGTCAAATAGAGCAATTTTATGGCGATCGCAAATTATAGTAGTTTATAGCTGCGATCGCCTGGGAAATTTATTTAAAATTTGTTTCTATCAGACGAAAGAACAAAAACTAAGCTGTTACAATACTTTATGAGTATGAGAATGCTGCTTGACGTTATCTTCTGTACTCACTGCACGAGAATTATTTAGCACTCTTTTTCGTTCTAAAGAATAGTTGAAGTCTTGTTTTACTTCTCCCAGAGGAATATATTTTTTCGCTTCAGGACGGGTTTTATAGGTACGAGTTGCTGCTGCCACTCTTTCGGCAAAGCGATCGCACAAGTTGATTGCGCTATCTGACTGCAAATCGCTGGGTATTTGCACTGTGTCCCCTGGAAAAATTTCGCCCAAGGTTTTGGCACAGGCAGACAGATATGAGGTAGGAACACCTTTAATCAAGGCTTCTAGAGCAGCGGAGGGAATTGGTTCTAGTACCGTAAGCTGGGTAATCTCTCCCTCGTCTCGCACGAAACAGGTTGCCAAACCTAAGACACAGTAATCTTCAGCAGATAAATCAGTTGCCTGAGCAAATAAAGTTGTATTAGTCATATTTTCTAATATATCAATTTAAAACTATTACGGATAGTAGTCAATAACAAAAAATGTAGTGTAAAAACAGGTTGCACTGCTCGCCAAAAGAGTTAATTGTGATGAAAACAAACATTTCATATCAAGTTCGACACAAAAATAAAAGTTTATTAATCTTTTTGTAAATATTAATTTACGTAATTTCGAGGAAGACAATTTATCTTTTATTAGTCATGATGCTTTTTATAAAGAATCAGAAACGAAATATCTAAGAATTTACCAAATTATGAGACAGTTCGATTAATGACACACTTAGGTTCCCCGAGCCTCTAGACGAGATAGTAAAGTAGCACCAGCCCAAGGTTTAATTGATGCCATGAAGACTGATTTTAATCAACAAATTAATTCCCAATCAATTTCCCCAATATTATCTTCTTTATCTGAACTAGTAAGCTCAACTTCAGAACAACAATTAAAAACCTGTGTCAAAGTTAAAGCTTTAGAAGGCGACTATGGTGTAGCGATCTCTCTTCTCGATCAATTGATTGCCCTTCGTCCCGATAATGCCGCCAACTATAATAATCGCGGGCTAATGCACTTTCGCAACAATCAAATTATTGAGGCTCTTTGTGATTTATCCCTAGCATTAGAAATCAATCCCAACCTGGATAGTGCTTACAATAACCGAGCTAATTGCTACGCTGCTCAAGGAGATTTAGCCGAAGCGATCGCCGATTATGACGTGGCACTGGATCTAAATCCTGGTAATCTTCGAGCTTGGATCAATCAGGGAATTGCCCTACGCGAAACAGAAATGTACGATTTGGCATTAGAAAACTTTGATATTGCTTTAATTATCGGTGATTCACTACAGGAAAGAATTTACGCCGAACGAGGACGCAGCTATCATTTGCAAGGGGACTGGAACTGCGCTGTTGCCGATTACCAAACAGCATTAGAAATTTTAGCCGATCGACCAAATTTGGCTAACTACGAAGAAAAAGTTCAGGCTTGGCTAAATCAGTTACTTGCTCCTGTAGGAATTATTTATTAAGGCTGTATTGTAGACTTATCTTTAATCACTGTTGAGCGATCGCTTTTTTCTGGTAGCCAGTAAATGCGACTTTGATTGGGAGAGGTTAAAGTACTGTATTGCTCGATCAAACTTTGAGTTTGCTGCGGATCGAAGTTATGGTTGAGCTGCTCTCTAAGTTTGCCTACTCTAGTATTGGTTTCATCTACTTGAATACGTAATTCTTTTAACTTTGCTTGCTGAGTAAGATGGTAGGGCAAAAGTCTAAATAGAGAAACGATCGCGGCAATGGCAATTGCCCAACTCAAAATGAGTTTGAGACTAATTTCGGCAGCTACACCCCGATAAGGATTATGACGCTTGCGAGAACTACGACGTGGCTTTTTTTTTAATCTTTGTCTGCCAGAACTCATAATCAGCTACTGTACTTTAAACTAATTGAGACTCCAGATTAACAACTCTCAATAGAATCGCCAATCTAAAGCCTCGGTTTTTTTATCTTTAACTATTGCAGTGCCGATCGCATTTACTTGTATAGTTCAGTAGAGAGGCGAAGCGCCATAATCCCTGAAAATAAAGCAACTACAAGAGCGATATAAACTTGAGTATCTGATAGAGCCATCGTAATTTTCTCCTTATATTTTGATTCGGATAATAAGTTATTCCATCACCAATTTGCGTCAAAATCGTCCCAAAGAGAAACATTTTGTAACAAGATGCAACATAATTAAGGTAAAGATGGATGAAATAACTAGCTGAAATTGAGAGAAAATTGGGATGTTACCTCGAAGGTTGTTCTAACTCTTTATGTATACATATAACTACACTGTAATTACAGAATTAGAATTTTTCGTCTGATTTAATCAAAAATATCTTGAATGCTACAAAACATAGTTGATTACTTTACTGATGTAGGAGTAGAGGTTTATTTAATCCTGCTGGTTTTAATCGTTTTAGAAGCAGTTTTGTCTGCCGACAATGCGATCGCTCTAGCAGCGATCGCCAAAAGCGTAAAAGATCCTCAATCCCAACGTCAGGTTCTTAATCTTGGACTTATAGGAGCTTATATTCTGCGAATTGCTCTAATATTTGCTGCCACCTGGGTGATTAAATACTGGCAGTTTGAGCTGTTGGGAGCATTATATTTATTATGGCTGGTTTTTAATTACTTTTCCTCCTCTGAAGCAGATAAAGAACAGCGCTCTCTCGGTTTAAAATCTGTCTGGCAAGTGATTCCGACGATTGCCATTACGGATTTGGCATTTTCCCTTGATAGTGTCACTTCAGCGATCGCCATTACCGAAGATACCTGGCTAATTATTGCTGGAGGGACTATTGGGATTGTAATCTTGCGTTTCTTGGCAGGTTTATTCATTCGCTGGCTGCAAGAATATACCTATCTAGAAGATGCAGGCTTTATTACCGTTGGCTTTGTTGGTTTACGTTTATTGCTAAAGGTTGGGCTACCAGATTATCTAATTCCCGAATGGGTAACAATCGTCGTCGTCGCCGTATTCTTTACCTGGGGATTTTCTAAAAAAGAGCTAGTCGAATCTGATGGCAGTGAATAATTGACTAACAAGCAAATAGAGGCGTAAGTCCACTAAATTACTAGTAAGTTGGATATAATGGCTAGCTAAGGGTTGATTGATCGACCTTAACATCTTATATAAGGAGATTCCTTTATATGGCTACTCAGAAAAAAGCTGGTGCTAAAGCTGTTAAAACAACTACAAAAGCTTCAGCCAACAAAAGTTCTAACAGTTCAACAAAAAATGCTGCTAGTACAGCAGCATCAAAAGTAACACCTAAGAAAAAAAAGTAACAGCAACTTGAACTTAGGTAATTTTTAATTTTTCTTGGCTTGTTAGTTGTCCCTAGCAAGCCATTTATCTTTGTTATTCTACGCTAGTTTGCTAGAAAAGCAAATTATAAAGGTAAATTGCAGCTAGAAACTTAACTTTAAAGCATTGACGGGAACATCATCCCAGGAGGCAACTTGACGGAGGCTAGCGATCCAACCGCTCTGTTTTTGCTGTTCTGTAAGACTATTTTGCCAATTTTGGTGGCAATCGTTGGCGGCTCCTTCGTCTAAACAGGCAATGCAGGCATGGATTAAACCGCCTGGATCGATTTGTTCGTTTACCCAGATTGTTTGTGACATTATTTTATTATTTTTATGTTCAATATTTAGGCTGATAACATTTAGGCTGATAACGAATCTTCATTAATTATTAGTTCCTCAAGTTATTAACCCCATTACCATATTTTATGCTCCCTGGGCGTTGGTAAGAATGTAAAATTTTACGTCTCTATTGGGGAATTTGACTCATTTTTTCGAGATCGAGAACTATTGCTAGCTGTTCCTCGCTCATCAACTCTTCTTCTAAAACGATCGCCCGAATCGATTTTCCAGTTGCCAAAGATTTTTTGGCGATATCGGCTGCTTTGAGATAGCCAACATGAGTATTGAGGGCAGTAACTAAAGCCAGACTACCTTCTGCATAAGCAAGGCAGCGATCGCGACGGGCAGTAATTCCCGCCAGACAACGCTCACTTAGACTATCAATGGTATGACCAAGAATTTCAATGCTGTGAATCAAATCATAGGCAATTAGGGGCATCATCACGTTTAACTCTAATTGCCCTGCTTGAGCGGCAAAGGCGATCGCCGTATCGTAACCCATCACCTGAAAACAGACCATCGAAGTCATTTCTGCCATTACAGGATTATATTTTCCTGGCATGATTGACGATCCTGGCTGTACTGCGGGAAGTTGAATTTCTTTAAAGCCTGTTTGGGGACCAGAATCCATGAGGCGTAAATCGTGGGAAATCTTGACTAGATCCTGTGCCAAGTTGCGCAGGCTACCTGAAACGCTGACAAAAGGACTCATACTCTGCATGGCTGCCATTAGATGAGGGGCAGGCTGTAAAGGTTTGTCGATAAATTCTCCTAGCAATTCTGCTGCACGATGACGATATTTCGGATGGGTATTTAAACCTGTACCTGTAGCACTACCCCCCAAGCCTAAATTATGGAGATCTTGAGCCGCTAGTTTGATTCTTTGCTGATGATCCGCTATTATCTGCGACCAGGCTTTAAATCCTTGCCCCAGACGAACAGGGACGGCATCCTGCATGTGAGTGCGACCAGATTTAACAATATCTTGAAACTCCGCTGCTTTTTGCTCCATTGCGGCGATCGCACTAGTTAAAGCAGGAAAAAGAGTTTGGTCTAAAGCTAATAATGCTCCAACTCTAATCGCGGTGGGTATTACATCGTTAGTAGACTGACCATAATTAACGTGATCGTTAGGACTGACTTTCTTGTAGTTGCCTTTCTCATCACCTAAGATCTCCAAAGCTCGATTAGCCAGGACTTCATTAACGTTCATATGGTGAGAGGTTCCTGCCCCAGCCTGATAAATATCAACCACAAACTGATCTCGTAGTTGACCTTCTAGAATTTCATCCGCTGCCTGGACAATTGCCTGACTAATATCGCGATCGATACAGCCTAATTCTCCATTGGCGATCGCTGTCGCTTTTTTGATTAGAATGCAGGCATCAACATAGGTTGCTAAGGGTTTAATCCCGCTAATGGAAAAGTTTTCGGTCGCTCTTAGGGTTTGAATTCCATAGTAAACATTTGCGGGTATTTCTTTCGACCCCATTGAGTCTGTTTCGGTACGATAGTTATGGCTCATCTTCAGTTTATTGCGGCTTGCTGGTATTTCTCTGCCAAAACTCAAGATACTATAATATGCTTAGGGTGAATTAGCTTCGCTGAAATTTATTCTGTAATTAGCCATGAGCTTCCACAAGATAAGCACGCTAGAATTTCTGTATAACCTTGAATAATTGCTTTTAATTTTTATGTTTTTAACTGAACTAGCCCCAGCTTTCCAAAAACTAATACAGCAGCCTGTAGCATTTGCCAGTGGTTTTGTTTCGGGGGTCTTACATCTCAACATCAATGAAGAACCTCTATCACAATGGTTGGCTAAACAGGGATATAATCCTACGGGCAATAATTTTGCCACCCCAAACAATAGCGATCGCCCTCAATCAATAGACATCGACTAGTTAATGCTTCACTAGCTGCTAGTTAAATGTCTCAATAATTTGGCAGCTATAGAATTCTTTATTTGTAGCGTAAAGTGCAAAAACTCAAATAATCTGAAGCTAGTCTTAAGGTTATGGATGTGTCTAAAAATCTATTTCTAAGATAGTTAAGATAGTAAAGACAAAGAGCAAGAGAAATAGGCTTAAGTAAGGTTAATTCAATGGAAAATTCCAACCACCAATCTGTCATTCCTGAATACAGCCTAGATAGAGACTGCCAGACCTTATCTCAGCATGTCTTACAGCAGTTTTCTGACTTTTCAACCACAGCACAAGATGTCAGTGCGATCATGAATCGTATTGCCCTAGCGGCAAAACTTGTGAGTCGTCGTTTAAGTCGGGCTGGGTTGATGGCTGGAGCATTGGGGTTTACTGGAGAGACTAATGTTCAGGGTGAATCAGTCAAAAAAATGGACATCTATGCCAATGATGTCTTTATATCTGTCTTCAAGCAAAGTGGCTTGGTTTGCCGCCTAGCATCAGAAGAGATGGAAAAACCTTACTATATACCAGAAAATTGTCCAATCGGACGATGTACCCTTTTATACGACCCGATCGATGGTTCTTCTAACGTAGATATTAATCTTAATGTTGGTTCAATCTTTTCCCTGCGCCAACAAGAGGGTGAAGACCTGGACGGTAAAGCACAAGATTTGTTAACCGATGGCGATCGCCAGATCGGTGCAGGGTATATTTTGTATGGTCCTTCCACAGTATTAGTTTATACCTTGGGTAAGGGGGTTCATTCATTTATACTCGACCCCAGCTTAGGGGAATTTATCTTGGCGGACGAGAATATTACTATTCCCCAGCATGGTTCAGTCTATAGCGTTAACGAGGGTAATTATTGGCAGTGGGACGAATCGATCCGTGAATACATTCGCTATGTTCATCGTCACGATGGTTACACTTCTCGCTATAGCGGCGCGCTGGTAGGAGATTTTCACCGTATCTTATTACAGGGTGGCGTGTTTCTCTATCCAGGGACAGACAAAAACCCTCTAGGAAAACTAAGACTGCTATATGAATCTGCACCATTAGCATTCCTGGCAGAGCAAGCAGGGGGGGCAGCTAGTACTGGCAGAGAAAGAATTTTAAGTTATGTGCCAACTGAAATACATCAGAGAACTCCTTTGGTGATTGGCAGTGTTGAAGATGTAGAGCTAGTAGAATCTTTTATTCAAGATCGCTCCCGTCGTGATACAGAAGAGAAAGCCTTAGTCTAATTGTTTATTTAACTAAACTTTAAACAGTACTATTACCGCAAAAACTATTTACTATGTCTAACACAAATCCAATTTTGGCGATTGAAAATCAGTACGGTCAAAGCATTTGGATGGATAATCTGAGTCGAGATCTGATTGAGTCTGGAGAATTGAAGCAGTCTATCGCTGATAAAGGGATTAGAGGAATAACTTCTAACCCTGCTATTTTTGAAAAAGCGATCGCTGGCAACAAAATTTACGATCGGGCAATTGAAGCGGGGATAAAAGCCAATAAGTCAGTTCAAGAGATTTATGAAGATCTGATCTTTACTGATATTCGCAACGCCTGTGATATCTTTATGCCCGTATATCAAGAAAGTGATGGTTTAGATGGCTATGTCAGTATTGAAGTGCCGCCAAATTTAGCCAATAATACCGAAAGTACAATAGCCGAAGCTCGTCGTTATTATCAAACCGTCGACCGTCCGAATCTAATGATTAAGATTCCTGGGACATCAGAAGGTTTACCCGCAGTAGAACAGGCAATTGCCGAAGGCATGAGCATTAATGTCACCCTACTCTTTTCAGTAGAAAGCTATATTGAGACTGCTTGGGCATACATTCGCGGTTTAGAAAAACGGGTTGAGGCTGGACAGGATATTAGCAAAGTCGCTTCTGTTGCTAGCTTCTTTCTCAGTCGCATCGATGTCATGATTGATGAGCAGTTAGACAGCAAACTAGAGTCGGCAGAGGGGGAAGCCACAGCCAAACTAAAGGCAATCAAAGGAAAAGTGGCGATCGCTAATGCCAAAATTGCTTACCAAAAATATAAGGAAATTTTTAGTGGCGACGATGGGAGGCACTAGCAGCTAAAGGTGCCAAGGTACAAAGACTACTTTGGGCAAGTACTGGCACTAAGAACCCTGAATATAGCGATGTTATGTATGTTGATGAATTAGTTGGCAAAGACACAGTAAATACTTTGCCTCCTAGTACTATTGATGCTTGCGTCGATCATTGCGATCCTGCTAATCGCATAGAAACTGATTTGGATGCGGCTCATCAGGTAATTGAGGACTTAAAAGATGATGCAGTTGATATTGATTTAGACGCTGTAATGGATGCGCTCTTGGATGAAGGTATTGATAAATTTATCCAGCCCTTTGAATCGTTGATGTCTTCTCTAGAAACCAAGGTCAAACAATTAGCAGCGGTTTAAGTTAGCCGAAAATAAAACCTGTAGGGGCGCAAGACCTTGCGCCCATCAATGTTTTACCTCCTTATAAATACTCATAAAATATGGTTGCAATATTAGAAAATCCGTTACGAGTAGGTTTACAGCAGGAACGTACCGCCGATCCTGCAATTATCGTAATTTTTGGCGCATCGGGAGATTTAACTCAAAGAAAGCTCATTCCCGCTATTTATCAAATTAGAAGAGAGCGTCGTCTTCCTCCAGAAATGACCATTGTGGGAGTTGCCAGAAGAGATTGGACTCATGACTATTTTCGGCAACATCTCAAAGATGGGATGGATGAGTTTACTAGTGGTGTGGGCAACGAAGAGCTATGGAATGATTTTGCCCAAGGCATCTTCTATTGTTCGGGTAACATGGACGAAGCTGAAAGCTATGAGAAGCTGAAAAATTTCTTAGCAGAATTAGACGGTAAAAGAGGTACGAGAGGCAATCGCATCTTTTATCTGGCAGTATCACCTAATTTTTTTAAGCCAGCCTTAAAACAGCTTGGTGCAGCGGGAATGCTTGATGATTCAATTAAAAATCGCATTGTGATTGAAAAACCTTTTGGTAAGGATTTAAGTACGGCTAAGTCTCTAAATCGAGCGGTACAAAAAGTTTGTAAGGAAGAACAGGTCTATCGCATCGATCATTATCTAGGAAAAGAGACGGTACAAAATATCTTAGTATTTCGTTTTGGTAATGCGATTTTTGAACCACTGTGGAATCGTCAGTTTGTCGACCATGTACAGATTACTGTAGCAGAAACCGTTGGGGTAGAAGAACGGGCAGGGTATTACGAAACCTCTGGCGCACTGCGAGATATGTTGCAAAACCATTTAATGCAGATATTTGCCATCACCGCGATGGAACCACCCAATGCTCTAGATGCTGATAGTATTCGTAATGAAAAAACTAAAGTGCTTCAAGCTACCCATATTGCAGACTCTAATAATTTAGAACAATCAGCAGTAAGGGCGCAATATTCTGAAGGTTGGATGAAAGGTCAACCAGTTAAAGGTTATCGCCAAGAAGAAGGGGTTAATCCAGAATCTACTACTCCTACTTTTGTAGCCTTGAAGCTGGAAATAGATAACTGGCGCTGGAAAGGAGTACCGTTTTATCTCCGCACTGGAAAACGGATGCCCAAAAAAGTTAGTGAAATTTCGATTCATTTTCGCGAAGTTCCCTTGTTAATTTTCCAGTCCGCAGCACAGCAGACTAGTCCTAATGTCTTGACGATGCGAATTCAGCCTAATGAGGGAATATCTCTTAAGTTTGAAGCAAAAACCCCTGGTCCAGATCTAAGAACTAGGAGTGTTAATATGGATTTTAGCTACGGCTCATCTTTTGGTATGGCTACCGCCGATGCCTATCATCGTTTGCTACTTGATTGTATGTTGGGCGATCAAACTCTGTTTACCCGTGCTGACGAAGTAGAGGCGGCTTGGAACATTGTAACTCCCTTGATAAATACCTGGGAATCGCCCAGCGATCCCAGTCTTATGCCCCAGTATGAAGCGGGAACTTGGCAGCCGAAAGAGGCAGAAATGATGGTCGAGCGCGATAATCGTCGTTGGCGCAGACTTTAAAGGGATCAAGGATGAGGAAAAGAAGTAAATGAACAATTTCTCATCCTGTTATCTGATAGATATTGAATATTATTTGATAAGTGATAAATAATTATGGTCGCACCAATAGTATCGTTACAAGCACCTAAAGACGTATCGATTGATGAAATAGAGGCAGAATTGCGATCGCTTTGGCAAAGTCAAGGTGGGGACGAAGACAGCACAGCCGTTACCAGAGCAGCAACCTTTAGCCTTATTGTCTACGATCCAGATGATACCCAGCAACTCCTGGCTTCTTTGGGATTTTATACCGGTCCCATTGACGGCATTGCTGGACCGAGAATTCAAGCAGCAATTAAAGCAGCTCAAAAAGCATACGATCTCGAAGTTACGGGCAAATCGAGTACTGCATTGCTGGAGCGACTTCATACAGAATTTGTGGAAGCTAAGGAAAAAGATCGTCTAACTCCTGAAAATAAAACCGCAGCAATTAACTACAGCCCAGATTCCGCAGGAACTACCGCCGATGCGATCGCTGCCTCGAATCCCTGTCGGATTGTCACTCTTTGCCCAATCCTGGGGGAAGACACGGGAGTTACGGCTCAAGTATCTGCTTACTGTCCGATTAATAAGCAAAGCCAAAATACTTTGGTTTGCTGCGAATATATTACCCTGAGTGGGACAGTCGAAGCTTTAGATCGCATTGGCGGGATTATTGCCGAATTGGCGATCGCCGATCTACCCAAGTTTTTGTGGTGGAAAGCAACGCCGACTCCCGACCTAGCATTATTTAAACGACTAGTATCTTCTAGCGATACGGTTATTTTTGACTCCAGTAGCTTTATCAAACCAGAAGCCGATCTAAAATCTTTAGCGGAATTACTCAAGCAGGATACTGCTCTGGCTGATATTAATTGGCGTAGACTAGCGCCCTGGCAAGAATTAGCAGCAGCGGCTTTTGATCCGCCAGAAAGGCGTTCGGAAATTTACGAGGTAGATCAAGTCACCATTGACTATGAACAGGGAAATCAGTCTCAGGCTTTAATGTTTTTGGGTTGGTTAGCCAGCCGTCTCAAGTGGACTCCCGTAGAGTATAGCTTTGAAGGCGGAGACTATGATATTCGTCGGGCTAGGTTTACTGATGAAAAACAACGCACGATCGAGGCAGAATTGGCAGGTATTCCTACCGCAGACTGGGGTGAGATCCCAGGGGATCTTGTAAGTTTGCGTTTGAGTTCTACTAACCTAGATGCCGATTGCTGCACAGTACTTTGTTCTAGTACTACTGGCTGTATGCGTATGGAAGCTGGGGGAGGAGCGCAATCTTGCTATATCGAGCAGGTAACCCCACTCTTCGATCAAAAAAGCGAAGATTTGTTAGGTCAACAACTTCAAAGATGGGGACGGGAAATGCTTTATGAGGAAAGTATGACTATCACCGCTCAGGTTCTTAAACTGGCAGAGTAGCCACAAGCTAAACAGATACTTAAATTTAAGACAAGAGGAGCTATAAGAGGGAGTTGGGCTAGATTCCAACCCTTTTTTATTTGCAGCTTGATTTTTGGTCGACTGTTAAATTTTGATAATTAAAAGTTACCCCTGTCCGAGTTAATCATAATTTTCAGATTAGCTCTTCACATTAGATAATTAAGGAAGTTATGTTGATAAGTGTTGTCCAGTACTATGATAGATCTCCAGTTACAAGAGCTTAACTTTACTCTGAATACTGAAAAATTTAATCCGACGATTCTTAATCTTAAGACTTTGCAGCGTGCAGGAGTCATTCAAGCAAGCTGGAAATTAGTTGAGGAGCCAATTTATCAGACCAGCGGCATTAAACTGGTGTTTGATAACAAAGTCCGAATTATTGCTCAAGCAGATAAAATAGTATTTGCCGAAACTGTTGGTGCAAAAAGGTTACAAGATATTAAAATTCCTAGATCGGTAGCTAATCTCGTTCCAGGATTTGTCGATATCAAATATCGAGGTATCTCGATTAATCCTGGTGGATATGCTCAATTTAATTCAGCAAAAGAATCCTGTAAATATATGTCTGAAGGTCTTTTGGCTTCAACCCCTTGGCAAAAATTTCAGGGTCAAACAATTGATGCGGTGGGTTTAAGACTCGCTTATGCCTATAAATCGGGTAATTTTTATCTTGATATCAATCAAGCTAACCTACAAATTTTGGGTAAAGAAATTTCGGCAATTTGGTTCGCAGGTAATTTTAGCTATCAACTTAAGGGTAAAGATAAGAATGAAAGACATTACAATTTATTAAATATTGTCAAAAACTGGCATTTAGATATACAAAGCTACCAAGATTTTATTGACAATGAACTATTAGCCATTTCGGTAATTCCCTCCGTCAGTATTTTTCCTTTGTAATATTTATCTAATATTTAGTCCCATGGCAGAAACTGAGCAACTAACCCCGAATCGGATTGCGATCGTATTTGTCTCGGCGATCGCTTGAGAGGGGTAGAACAAATGCGGGATGGTTAACAAATACTACTACAATAAATAGGGCAATTTTTCTCTCCCTTCAGCATGGCATCTATCCAGAATTCTCGAACCTTAGCTTTCTTCGCCCTCAAAAATATTTATCAAAAGAAAGCTTACACTGATATAGCCCTGAACCGTGCAATCAAGTCGGTGGACAAATCGGTGGAGATCGGCCAGAGCGATCGCAGCTTTACCTGTGAATTGGTATATGGAATTGTTCGTCGTCAACGGACTTTAGATGCCTTAATCGATTTGCTAGGAAAAAAAACAGCAGCGCAACAGCCACCAGACTTGCGGATTATTCTCCACTTAGGTTTATATCAGCTACGCTATTTAGATCGCATTCCTGCTTCGGCGGCGGTTAATACCAGCGTGGATTTAGCTAAAGAAAATGGCATAGCCAAACTTGCGGGGGTAGTGAATGGTTTATTGCGGGGATATATTCGTCAAGCTGAAACTAGCGATCCCTTACAGTTACCAGATAATTTAGTTACCAGATTAGGCATCAAACATAGTTTTCCCGATTGGATTGTGCAAACTTGGTTAGAGCAGTTACCAGTTGATGAGGTCGATCGATTACTGGCTTGGTTTAACCTTTCGCCCCAAATCGATTTGCGGGTAAATATTCTCAAAACTACCGTATCAGAAGTGGAAACGGTCTTGAAAAATGCGGGTATAGCGGTTAAGCGACTGCCGTACTTACCTCAAGGATTACGCCTCCTAACCAGCGCTGGCGCAGTTACTGATTTACCTGGCTATAAACAGGGATGGTGGGTAATTCAAGATAGTAGCGCCCAGTTAGTGACCCATTTACTCAATCCCCAGCCTGGAGAAACAATTATTGATGCTTGTGCTGCACCAGGGGGCAAAAACTACTCATATTGCCGAATTAATGCAGGATAGAGGACAAATCATCGCTTGCGATCGCGCTGTCAAACGTTTGCATAAGGTTCGCGAAAATGCAGCCAGGTTACAATTACAGTCAATTCAAATTGAATCAGGAGACGCTCGGGAGCAATCTAAATTTGCTAACATTGCCGACAGAGTATTGCTAGATGCTCCCTGTTCGGGTTTGGGAACCCTCCATAAACGTCCTGATATTCGCTGGAGACAGACATCTCAAGCCATTAAGGAACTTTCTAATCTACAAAGGGAACTCTTAGAACAAGCTGCTACCTGGGTGAAGCCAAAAGGTATTCTAGTTTACGCTACCTGTACTCTTAATGTTTTAGAAAATGAAAAAGTAATACAATCGTTTTTGGTAAACAACCCCAATTGGAGCAAACAATTTACTCCTAAGGCGATCGCCCAAATGAAACTTGCTCATATTGAGGAGAACTCAGCGGGCTTCCTCGTGCAAAATTGGCTAACAGCAGAAGGCTGGATTAAAGTTTACCCTCACCGTTATGACATGGATGGATTTTTTATGGTGGGATTAGTAAGAGATTCGTGAGATGGATCGAAACAGGACTAAACAAATGAAACAAATTCTTAAAATTTTGATTGCTGCGGCTTGGATCGATGGCGTGATTCAACCAGAAGAGCGAGCCTATTTGCGTCGCGTAGCTCAAGATTTTCAACTGGCGGACGATCCAGAAATTCGCCCTTTTTTAGCCGAATTAAGACCCGTCCAGCCCGTTGAATGTTATCAATGGCTGGAAGAATATTTTGGTGAAAATCACTCTAGCGAAGACTATCAACAACTATTAGAAAAAATCAGTGCTTTAGTCTACAGCGACGGTTACGTAGATGTCAGAGAAGCAAAGTTAATTGAAGCAATTCAAAGCTGCGATCCCAGTAATCCAGAATGTAAAAATTCACTTTGGGAACGGATGCTGCGCAAAATTAGGAAGGTATATCGAGCGGCGATCGAGCAGCAGGTTTAGCTATTTTACAGCGATCTAGATATTACTTCTGGTAAATTGTTGGTAACTGACATTTTCTAGTCCGACACCATGACCAGAGCCATATTTCAACCACCGAAGTTAAGAAGAGAAGAGTGTGAAGATGGAGAACGGAAAGCAACCTGGCTAGAGTTATTTTTCGACTTGATTTTTGTCGTGGCGATCGCCCAGTTGGCTCATAATTTTCATGAAGATTTTAGCTTTGTTGGTCTATTTAAGCTGGGAATTTTATTTGTTCCCGTCTGGTGGTGCTGGATTGGGGCAACCTTTTACGACACTCGGTTTGATAATGATGGCTTGGTAGATCGTCTAATTACTCTGATGCAGATGGCGATCGCCGCTAGTCTAGCTGTTAATATTCATCACGGTTTAGGCAGCTCCTCCGTGGGCTTTGCCCTAAGTTACATTGCCTTTCGTGGCGTATTGATTTGTCAATATATTCATGCAGGATATCATGTACCCCAAGCCAGACCATTAACCAACTGGTATGCAGTGGGTTTTACGCTTAGTATTATCTTTTGGTTAGCCTCAGTATTTATTGCTCTTCCCTGGCGATTTGTCCTCTGGGGTTTGGGGTTAGCGATTGATTTTGCCACACCCTTAACAGCGGGGAAAAGAGTAGTACAAGTCCCGCCAAACATGACTCATACTACCGAAAGAATTGGATTGTTTACCATTATCGTGTTGGGGGAATCAATTGTGGCAGTAGTCGGAGGAGTATCAAAAATTAACTGGACTCCCAACTCCATTGCGATCGCTTTATTGGGTTTGTCCATCGCCTTTAGCTTTTGGTGGATGTATTTCGACACCGTCGATGAATCTCCACTGTACGCCATGAGAACGGGCAAAATGCGCACTGCACTCACCTGGCTTTATTCTCATCTTCCTTTAGCAGTGGGCTTAACCGCTACGGGGGTGGGAGTGGAAAAGATGATTCAGAGCATAGGACATGATTCGGTGGTGAAAGAGAAAATCTTATTTTGTCTGGCTGTAGCTTTATGTTTGCTGATCTTATCGAATCTTCACTGGACAAGTTGCGAACTAGGACAAACAAAATGTAAAAAAATTCTGACCTACTATCGTCTTGGTGCGGCTGCTTTTGTCTTGATATTAGCACTCGCTAGTAATGTCTTATCCTCACTGATGATTATGATTCTGGTGGCTTTAGCCTGCACCGTTCAAATTGTCTTGGATATCTTCAATACCTGCTCTTAAATAGTCAACAATTAGTCATTAATTTTGCGCCCCAGGATTGTTAAGCTTCTTTCGATGTCGTCGAGTTGGGCAATGTTAGGTAAATGTCCCCATTGTTGGAAACCGTAGTGGTTAAATAGTTTGAGGCTGGGTTGATTATGGGTAAAGATAAATGCGAGAAGCGTTGTTAGTTGTAGTTGAGGGCTTTGGGCGATCGCTTTAGTTAGCAGTTGTCTGCCAACACCCTGGCGATGAGAGTCAGTTGCTACATAAATACTGATTTCAGCGGTATGTCGATAAGCAGGACGACCATAGAAATCTTGAAAACTGAGCCAGCCTAATATTTTGTTTTGTTCTTTGGCGATCCATAATGGTCGATGAGCAGGATGATTATGATACCAATCAAGTCTTTGCGCCACGGTCACAGGTTCAGTATCGGCAGTTGCCATTCGCTGGGGAATACTTTGGTTGTAAATATCGATAATTGCGGATAAATCTGTTACTTCTGCATCGCGAACATACATGAGTATAATATTCCTAATCCAACTTGGCTCAATTTAGTAGGCGGTTAAAGATAAGCAGTTATAATCGCCATATTCTTTACATATTATGGCATTCATGAAGAAAAGCATTGCCAAGTCATTTGATATTTTTGCCAATAAATTAGTGCAGTTTAGCCAAGAGAAAGGTCGCATATCCTGGTGGATATTTTTGTTTATTTTAGCTCTAACTCTCGTATCGATTACCCCATTTCCTGGACATTCTCAAACTACTATTTCCCCCAACCCTGGTCAGCAGATTTGTCAATCTGACCAATCTGAGAAGGGAGAAATACGAGGAGTCTGGCTAACCAACATAGATAGTGATGTATTATTTGAGCCAGAGAAAACGGCAGAAGCGATCGCCCTTTTGGCAGAAGCTAATTTTAATACCCTCTACCCGACGGTTTGGAACTGGGGCTATACTCTCTATCCCTCCAAGGTATCTGAAGCGTTTACAGGATTGGCTCTTGACCCAACGGAAGGACTACAGGGAAGAGATACTTTAGCAGAAATAATTCAACAGGGACATCAACAGGGAATGAGCGTAATTCCTTGGTTTGAGTTTGGCTTTATGGCTCCTGCGGATTCGGAACTGGCAAAACGTCATCCTGAATGGCTAACCGCCAGACAAGACGGCAGTACTATTTGGTGGGAAGGAGATGTGCATCAACGGGTCTGGTTAAATCCTTTACGACCTGATGTACAGCAGTTTATGACCGATTTAATGGTAGAAATAGTTTCAAACTATGATGTTGATGGTATTCAGCTAGACGATCATTTTGGTTATCCTTCGGAGTTAGGCTATGACGACTATACAGTTAAGCTATACCAGCAAGAACACCAAGGAAAGCTACCGCCTCAAGACTCCAAAGATTCCGAGTGGGTGCGCTGGCGTGCCGATAAGATTACGGCTTATGTGGAAACCTTGTTTCACGAAATCAAAAAACATAACCCTAACGCCATTGTTTCTGTCTCACCAAATCCGCAGCATTTTTCCCTTAACTCTTTTCTGCTTGATTGGCATCAATGGGAACGCAAAGGCTTAATCGAAGAGCTAATTGTTCAGGTATATCGCGACGGCAACGACAGTTTTCTCCAAGAGCTAAAGCAGCCAGAAATCGTCGCCGCTAAAGCACATATTCCTGTGGGAATTGGTATTTTATCTGGTTTAAAAGGTCGCCATATACTGTGGCACAAAATCTATCAACAGGTAAATATCGCTCGCGAACATAAATTTGCTGGAGTGTCTTTTTTCTTTTATGAATCCCTCTGGAATTTGGCAACCGAGTCTCCTGACAGAAGACAGGCTGCAGTAAAAAAATTATTCTCCGATCGGGCGCAACGTCCTAAAGTATCTGATTGCGAATTCTTTTCCCTGCAATGATAATCAACGGGATCAATTTGGGAACAATTTACTGGGGCGTGCAGCATGGAGAACCCAAACTAAATGAACAGTAGATTAAAATATTTGACTATTGAAGACTATGGCGTTCTTTTAGAAAAAGCTCAAGTAGCCACCTATAAACAGCACGAAGTAATTCTCCAAGAAGGTCGTCTGTCAGAGGCGATCTATCTAGTGCGTAAAGGCATGGTGAGAGTTGAACGAGCCGCTACTGGTAGAGATGTGGCGATCGCTTTTTTGGAGTCTGGAGAAGTTTTTGGCGAAATTTCTTTCTTAGAGGGTGTACCTAGCAGTAGCGGCGTTATTGCTCAAGAGGATGTGGAGGTCTGCGTTTTTGACAAGGGGCAGCTTTACTCTCTTCTAACTTCTAAACCAGGATTATCCGCTCGTTTTTATCAGTCTTTGGCGCACAATCTTTCCAGCCGTCTCCATCAAACTTCATCATTGGTGGCTCATTTAATGCGGCGAGTTCGTATTGCGCCTCAATACGACCATCATCGTACAGGTCAAGCAGGGCAAAATGAGATTCCCCCCGAATTAATCGGTGAAACTGAATTATTCAAAGAACACTTATCCAGCATTGAAGGGTTAATTCGCAACAGGGAAATAGATGAAACTGAAGCTCAGTCACAGATTAATAAAATCTGCAACATGTTGATTAGCTCCCTGCGAGAGCAAATTATTCAAGAGCCAGAAATTCATCAGGCAATCGGCACTTATATTTTCCGCGAAACCTTCCCTTTCTTTATGCTCAGTAGCTTTTTGGATCGGGCTTTTCGACGACCAGGAGGCTATGTCAGCGACTCTTATATTACCGAACTGCTCTCGCAAAATGGACCAGAAGGGGATGGCTATCTTGGTGTTTATTTAGATCGCTGGATTCGCTCTTTACCTAGCTGTTTGGCTTTAAAAAACCGTGGCAGAATAATTACCGAAACGATCAAACACCTTTCCGAAAACTGGACAGAGCAAAATCCTCTACCTTTGACCAGTATTGCTAGCGGTTCGGCATCAGAAATTTTCGATCTTTATTTCCAGGCTTCTCCCCCCAATGTTCACGTAACCTGCATTGATTTTAATCATCAAGAATTGTCTTCTGCTGCCAACGTCTCTCATAAATGTGGTTTTCGCGACAATTTTACCTTTATTCAGGACAATTTTTTTCTGATGGCTGAAGGCTATAGCCAGATTGAGATTCCGCTCCAGAAAATGATCTACAGCGTCAGTATGGCAAACTATTTGTGCGATCGCGAATTTATTCGCATCCTCGATTGGATTTATGGGCATCTATTACCTGACGGTATCGTTATTCTCGGTAATTTCCATGCTGCTAATCCCGATCGTGTTGTTCTTGAGCATATCCTAGAATGGCACTCAATTTATCGCTCCGCTGATGAGCTTGAAAGTCTATTCTCTCGTTCTAAATTTCGCTCTCTTACCATTATCAATTCAGTCCGATGAGTATGGAGTAGAATTATTTGTTATTTGTAAAAAAGCTTGGCAAGAGAGACAATGAAGCAGTTAGAGCAGTGATCGGGGCGATCGCATTTCCCTTCAAGTCTTTAAATTAGATATAGCGATCTCGTTAGATAAATTTTATATCGGATTGCTTTTCAATTGCTTTAAGAGTTCCAACGGGAATTATTTTACTGCTATGAATTGGAACAATTGCAGTACGTCTAGTTTCTTGATTAAATAACTTTAAGTGTGAACCAGTTTGACCTATTTCAGTAAATCCAGCGTTTTTCAATTGTTTGATGATCTGTTTTGCATTTAGCCGAGGAGTTCGTGGAGACATCAAAAATTTTTGATTACAAAACTAGTTTTACTTGTTCGGATGTTAAATTGCTTGCATACAAATTGTCGGGAATTGGCTCAAGCATTAACTTGATTGCATCTTTTAGATTAGCGATCGCTTTTTCTTTGGTATCGCCAAAAGATGACACAAAATTAAGTTCTGGACAAGTAGCAGAATAAGATTGCGCTTCTTCATCCCATTCAATAACTGCTCTAATAATCATTAATTTTGTTGATTTACAAATTATTTCTTAGGTTAATTTTAAATCATCTTCAAGGGCGATCGCATTTCCCTTCAGTATCTTAAGTTAGATATAGCGATCGCAGCCAGATAAAGCAATGTAGGGTGGGCATAGTAGAGTCTATAAATACAACAGACAATTGTTAATGATGCCCACCGCAATTCAATTTACTCTACTCCTCCCAATAACCAAACTCTGGTTCATAGCAAGTATCTTCAAGATCGCTCAATTTATCCTCCATAAAGGATCGTGCATCGATAATTGCTCGATTATGAACCTGGGACAGATTTCTTCTAAACAAAAGTCGAGAAATAGTGAAGCTTTGAGATCGCCAATTTCTTCATCGAGAATTTATTTACTGCTTTTGGGAAATCTATTAAATAAAGATAACTAATTTAGCGTTTATAAATTAGGGAACGATTTTTACTAATATTTTCTAGAATTATGAAAACGATATCAAATGTTATTCAAGGTTTTATAGGCTTTTGCGCATTAATATATCTTTTTGGAGGATGCGTTTATTCCATTGGCTATCCTTGGAACTGTGAACAAGCTAAAGATGATTTAGAAGAAAAAGAGCAAAAACTTGCAACTGCATTTGATGAAGCAGAAGAGCCTTGGAAACATGATAGAACTTCGCAACAAGCAGAAATAAGGGACTTGCAGGTAAAAAAGATACCAGCTAAGAGGGAGTGATGGTGATATCCCATTTGGGTAAAATTTCAGACCTTTGCCAGAAATGCTGATAGTGTTTTAACTCGTCAGGTAAAACTTTGATTCCTTTTTCATAAGTGGTTTCCACCCTTTGGACAATGGGTGAAATTCCTTTCCATCTCATATTGCTTGCCCATAATAGGGCAGTTTCAACTGAATCTAAAATAGCACCATTCCAATAGTTTTCTAGTGCTGCCCAACATCGTTCAATCTGATTATATTTGCTGTGATAAGGAGGATAGTAAATTAATCGGATTTTTAAATCAATTGTCTGAGATAATTCCACCATGCGTTTAATAAATTGGGTTCGGTTACTTCGAGTTGCTGCACCTCCATCTAGATTAATTACCCATTCATCAAGTTCTGACTTTTGAGGTTTATTTTCCCACCACCAAGCTGTTAAACAATCGACGATGAAATCACTGGTTTCGGCTGACTCTCCCATATAAATCGACAATTGGTCATTCTCAGTATTGAGAATGCCAAAAGGTACTAATTTACTCTCCCACTTATTATCGTGGTCGTCAGCTTGTTTGGCTTCAATTGTTCGTGCCTTTCCGCCTCTTGATAGATTACCAATCTTGACTTTGGCTTTGCTATCAATTGAAATTCTTAAGGATTTAGGATTCTGGTTACTTAGTTGATTTTCGCGGAAAACATTCTCAAAGATGGCATCAGTTTGAGGAATCTTCTTGAGCGGCTTTATTTTTTGGGTTTTTTTAAACGATATCCCAAGCGATTCAGAATTTCCCCGATTGTCTGGCGAGTTGGTAATTGTTTTTCTGTGTATCCCGAATCTTGAATTAATGCCTCTCTCACTGCTCTGGCACTAATACGAGCATAACAAAAAGTAGTTTGGAACTTGGGATCAGCTTGAGCTTGAGAGTCTACTAGAGAACGAATGTCTAATTCCAAATTTGGTAACTTCAGCTCGCTTTTGTGGCAGCCTCTTGCTTGATAGTTATCTAGACAGATAATCCCTGTTTTTCTCTCGTGTAAACCCCTTTGAACACTGTGTCGATTCCAACCTAGAACAGTTTCCACTCGGCGGGGTGAACCCTCAAAATAATCGAGTGCAACCTTTGCCATAAAATCTCGTTTGCGATTGCCAGTTAGTTTCCCCGCTGCATCTTTGAAAGTTGATTTGACATTTTCTGTTAGCTGCATTCTAAAATTTAAATTGGGAATTTGTTATCTTTTAATATGCCTGGGATTCTATTTATCCGCA
>CAVRWR010000048.1:0-17238 GCA_963724445.1 uncultured cyanobacterium
GTACAGGACAAAAACTGTAGAGATTGAAGAAAATCAGTTTCATAATCTTCTAAATTCAAAAAAATAGAGCGTAGATGGTCGAAACCATAACGAAAAATGCTTTGTGCTTTTCTTCCATGTGTTTTGATGACAATCGGTTTATTGTTGGATAACCACTGACCTGTTCGATATGCCCAACATAAAGCAATCGTGAGCAGTGCAAATAAGCGACTCAAACGTTCTGAATCAATTAGATGAGTATCTTCCAAATTAAAACCTCGACTTTTAAAAATGCCAAAGAGAGTTTCGATACCCCAACGTTGGGCATAGTCATCAATGAGAGTGGGACAATAACTTGGAGCAATAATGGTCAGTAGAGAATTATCTTGTAGACGTAAAGCTCCAATATAAACTTGATGACCCCACAAAATTCGCTTTCTTTTGAGCAACGATTTTTGCCCAATCTGGAGATGAGAAAAGACAATTTTGGTTGAAAGTTGATGCTTTCCATCTCCTAGCAGTTCTGTCTCTCGAATTCTGATTCTAAATGACATCATTGGTTGTGAGAACAAGTATTTTAGCCATTCATGACCTAAAAATTCTCGGTCGGCACTGAGGTAATCAATTTTATGTTCACAGAATAGTTCGATAAACTCTTGTAATAAATCGATGCGTTCGTCAGTGTTAGAGTTGCCTTTTTTATCTAGCATCCACCACAACAGAGGAAAAGCTACACCTTGATGAACAATACCCAGAGTCAGAATGTTAAATACTTTTCGACCAAACTGCCACTCAGTTCTGTCAAGACTTAAGACCCAAGGTTCAGGTATTTCCATCATTTCAATGACTAACTTCGCCATAGTGTAGTAATCTATGTCAAATTCCTTCAAAAATCTTTGCAGTCTTTTATAACTTGATTCCTTCTTGGCTTTGCTTTTAAATCCAATTGATAAATCGACCAAATTTACGGTCTTGACTCGAAACAGAGCAATTAGAAATAGTGCTAGAAAACTTAGTCTTGCTCCATGCCATTTCAAGTGAGGTTTCAAGGTATTGCGGAGCAGGTTAACATTATCCATAGGGTTATCGTAATTTAAAAGTGTAGTTACTTTTCATGAAACCCTTTTTCTGACTCTTTTTTCAACTTTTGTCCTGTACTTAGGGAATTTATATCTAATTGCTGTTCATCCTGATTATCAAGGAGCGGGGCGTGGAGCTTCTATGCTGTGTCATATTGAGCAAAAGTTAGCAGCTCGTGGAGAACGAATTCTCTTAGTTGAAACTTCAGGTTTAGAAAGCTTTGAGGGTACGCGGGAATTTTATCGTAAATGTGGTTATGAAAAGGAGGCACAGATCCGCGAATTCTATCAAGCTGGAGAAGATAAAATTGTCTTTCGCAAGTCACTAACAGATATCAAGTATTCAATTAAGTATTTCAAACGTAATCTGCCTATCCAGCAATGAGCAGATTGTTCATTTCAAATCCTTGAAAGCTTTAATGGAAAAGAAATTGTTTATCCGTAGTATTTTGCCAAAGTGTTTCAAAATCCAGTAAATCTTCAGGCTACAGTGACTGTTGATGATTTAAGAATAGTGCGATCCTAACATCAGTTAGTAAGATTAATTCTAGGTTATCATAATGTTAATTTAAACAATAATATTCTCGATCGCCAAATCATAAAAAAGAGATAATACCTTTTTAATTTGCTCATAATTAAAAGTTTCTTTTTGCTTGATAGGTTGCCAGATGTAGCAACACATTGAGGATAATTTTACGTGCTAAAAATTATTAAATCCAAAGCAACTATTTCAAATAGTAGTATCAAAGTTGGTTTGAGTTTTGATTGGGCGATAGTTGCACAGTAATGCAGGACTTAATATTTAAGGGTTTAATTCCTGTACCTACAGGTATGTTGGCTGTACAAAGTTTTTCCCATAGCACACAGCTTAATAATAAAGCGATTGAACTTTCTCTAATTATTCCTACCTATAACGAAAGCCAAAATATACAGCAGTTAATTACCGTTGTAATTCAGATTTTAAATTCTATTCTGCCTAACAAGTATGAATTGATAGTTGTTGATGATAACAGTTGCGATCGCACTTGGAAACTAGCACTTGAACTAACCCAAGAGTATCCTCAAGTGAGAGTAATGCGACGAGAATTAGAAAAAGGATTAGCAACGGCGGTAATTAGGGGTTGGCAAACCGCACAGGGTCATGTTTTGGGAGTAATTGATGCGGATTTACAACATCCTCCTCAAATCTTAATTAGGATTTGCTGGAAAACTTTGAACCATTGAGCTAAAAAAGGTTACAGCCATTCTGGCGTGAAGAAAAAGTTAGGTTGAGGGGGCGCAAAAGCCCTAAAATTGGTAAAAACCCTTTGCACTTATCTAAGCTAGAACAGATGTACCGCAAAGCTAACCAGTCTGAGCCCACCCCAGAAAATTTTGAATTGCCCTTTTCAGGAAAGCTGTCCCCAGATAATCGGTGGGTAATCATGGCGGAATTAATTCCCTGGGGGGAGTTTGAAGCAGAATATGCCGAAAAATTCTCAGAAAAAATATCAAAAGAAATTTGTCTCATATAGACAATTTAATTAATTCAGGAGCTTCCTTAAGCAGCCTGAGTCCAAGAAAATATAAAATGTTGTTAGTAATAGCAGAAGTTTATCGCCAGCAATTTTGGATGTATGAGAATGAATCAAACAGAATAGACGATAGAATTGTGAGTGTAACTCAACCTCATATCCGACCTATAGTGAGAGGAAAAGCAGGAAAACCTGTAGAGTTTGGGGCAAAACTTTCAGTAAGTTGTTTTGATAACTATGTATTTTTAGACCATCTAAGTTGGGATAACTTTAATGAATCAAGGGACTTACAAACACAAGTAGAAGCCTATAAAAACTTCACTGGATACTATCCTAACTCTGTTCATGTCGATAAAATTTATCGAACCAGAGCTAATCGAGCATGGTGTAAAGAAAGAGAAATTAGAATTAGTGGTCCACCATTAGGAAGAAAGCCTAAAAATGTTAGTAAAGAGACTAAAAAACAAGCTCAAGAAGATGAAAGATTTCGTAATGCTATTGAAGGAAAATTCGGTCAAGCTAAGAGACGTTATGGTCTTAATTGTATCATGACTAAACTTTCTGAAACTTCGGAAACTTGTATTGCAATTACTTTTTTAGTAATCAATCTTTCTACCCTGCTCAGGCAGGTTTACCGTCTTTTTTTGTCCTTATTTCTGAATATATCTAAATTAGGCTTTTTTTTTGACTATTCTATTATCAAAGCTGATATTAAAGCATAGTTTTTAACAGACAAACTTATCTTTTAAACAAGGTAATTCTTGTAAATTTTTTAGGTTACTTTTTCAGCAAACCCTAATTAAGCTGTGGCAAGAAATCGCTAAAGGGGCAGATATTGCGATCGCTAGTCGTAATGTAGAAGGAGGAGGAGTCAGCGAATGGAGTATGACACGTCGTTTCCTGTCGCGGGGGGCGCAAATGTTGGGGTTGTTAATTCTACCAGAGGTAATGGGACGAATTAGCGATCCGATGAGTGGCTATTTTATGGTGCGTCGAGATGCTTTATCAGGGGCAATTTTCAAACCATTAGGCTACAAAATTTTAGTAGAAGTCATGGCTAGAGGAAAAATTCGTTGGATTGGTGAAGTTGGCTATATCTTTCAGGAAAGGAAAACAGGAGAAAGTAAAGTTACATCTCAGCAGTATCTTGAATATATTCGGCATTTAATACGTTTGAGACTGGATTTGTGGCAAATCGATCGCTCAGAAATGCAGTCGCTCATGGGGAACCAGGTTCCCTCCGTTAAAGGAACTGGCGTGGAAAGCCAAGGGGCTGATTCTGTCGTTTTACGGCAGAACTCCTACGCCCCGTCCAAGAACGCCCTGCCTCGCTTTATTCGTTTTGGAATTTCAGGCTTTAGTGGCGTATTTGTTAACTTGGGAATCTTATATCTGCTGAGGGAATGTCTCGATCTAGGATTGACTCGCAGCGCAATTACGGCTGGGGAAGTTGCGATCGCCAATAATTTCTGGTGGAACGATCGCTGGACTTTCAAGGATGTATCTAACCGACAGAAAGGTAATAAAAAAAGGCTCAGAAGATTTATCAAATTTAATCTAATTTGTCTTTCTGGGTTAATCCTGAATGTTCTGGCGCTAAATATTTTTTATAATCTATTTGATATTAATGAATATGCCGCAAATATTATGGCGATCGCTTTAGTTATCTTCTGGAATTTCTGGTTTAATCTTAAGCTTAATTGGCAATAGAAGTAAGTTGGTAGTTAGTATTAATAGTTAGTAATTACTAAGTTTTCATTGTCCACTGTCAATTGTTCATCGATCTGTTCTTGCCAAATATTAACCAAATTCTGAATACTATTCTCCCAGCTATATTCTTTAACAGAGTGTTTAGCCTGTTGTCCCATTTGCTCTCTTAGATTTGCATTTTCAACTAGTGTTTTTAGCTTGTTAATAAAGTCATTACGATCGCCTGGAGTGTAGAGAAAGCCGTTAGTGCGATCGCGAATATTTTCCACAACTCCTCCAGAATTGGGGGCAATGACAGGAATACCTGCTGCAAATGCTTCTAAGATTGTTAAGCCTCTGGTTTCTTTCTCGGAAGTAGTGACGTGAAGATCGCAGTTCATTAACAATGCAGGAACGTTTTCTGGCGAAACTCTGCCTAACAAATGAACATGAGGGGCTAATCTAGTTAATTTAACAGCTATTTCTTCGCGCATTGGACCATCTCCTGCGACAATGATTGCTACTTTGGTTAGATCTATTTGATGAGACATGCTGGCAAAAGCATTAAGGGTAAAATCCCAGCCTTTGTCGGGGTATAAACGCCCCAGAAAAATAATTTTTGTAAGTTTATCTAATTCGTCTATGCCATAGTTAGATTGCCAGAAATCTGGTTCAATCAAATTATCTTGAAAGCTGACCGCATCAAAACTAACCAAATTACTATAGCGAGTATTATTAATTCCCAGCTTTTTAATTTTGGCATGAGTAATTTTGCTAGTGACTAAAGTTAGATCGTAGGAGTTGTACACCCAAATAATTAATTTTCTAAGTAAATATTTCACCGCAGCAAATATAGGCGCAGGGAAAGGAAAATAATCACAGAGATAATCCAAAAAGTTAGTACGAAAGAAGCATACACAGGGAATACCTATCTGCTTTGCATAAAGAACTCCTGCAAGCCGCCAAAAGCCAACATAAAGCCTTTCAGGTTCGTCTACATGAATAATATCTGGTTGAAACTCTTGCAATTCTTGGATGACTGTTTGATAAGAACTCCGATTAACGTTTGGTTCGTAATCTAATCCGACAAAAGAATCACTGGCTAGGTTAACGACTGTTACTCCTGGGAAAATCTGACCTGTATAATCTTGCCAGTTAGGATAGATTTCTTTCAAGCTGCTATAGTCGGGACAAAATAACCGAACCTCATGTCCCCACTGACTCAATATTCTTAATCTTTGTAGTCCACTAACGGTTACGCCATCAATAATAGGTAGAAAACAAGATGTGATAATGGCAATCTTCATTATGGAACTTTTGATTTTTGCTAACTATAAACATTCCAAAAATAAATAATATAGATAAAAATTAGCTTAAGAATTGGCTATGAATCGACTTATTTATAGTTAACTTAACCACTGCTTAAACTAATAGATTGAATTTTGCTCCTACTAAGACTAAACTCGTCCATAGTGTATGAGGAGTTGATTCAAAATAATGGTGCGTATTTCGTCTTATGTCTTAAATTACTTTTTAAACTACTTTTCTAAAGCCGCACTACAAATAGCCGTAGTATTTGTTTTTCTGAGTCTAAGATTATTGCTCGATAGTAATATGAGTGGTTCAGTTTGGAATGAAGTGGATGTTTTGCCTTTAGCCAAACAATTTGTCGATCGCGATTGGATCTCTAATGATTGGTATCTCAATCTTGAAACAAACTATCGGTATTTATTTCAAATAATCTTTGGTTGGTTAATAATTCATTTAGGATTTTTAGCTACTTCCATTATCGGACGTTTATTTTGCTATAGCTTAGTAGCGACGGGACTAGTATTACTAGGACAAAAACTCGGTTTAAATTTAACCTATCTGTTATTAGCTATTATCCCTCTGACTTATCAAGGATATCTCCAGGGGGCGATCGCAGGGGAATGGTTTGTCGGAGGTTTGGAAGCCAAAGCAGTATCTTATGGACTTATTCTGATTGCTATTCCTATGATGTTAAGCAGACGTTATCTTTTGATGATGTTGTTATTGGGATTAGCAACCTCATTTCATATTTTGGTGGGTGGCTGGGCTTTTTTGACTACCTTTGGTTGGTTATGTCTGCGTCCTCAAGAACGTTTACTAAAACAAGGACAGGGTATGTGGCTGTTGCTGGGAGTATATATAGTTGCCAGTAGTTTCGCTATTCCCTCCGCTTGGCAGCAGTTATCGGTTGTCGATCTGCCTGGAGACATTTCTCCTTCCTTTATCTATGTTTTTCTGCGGCTTCCCCACCATTTAAACCCTTTTTCCTGGCATCCTCTGTTGTGGTTGAGATTGGCTATTTATAGCGGAATCTGGATCTGGTGTGTCACCATACTGAAAAAGCTGGCAAATGTTCAAGGCTGGCAACCAGTAGACTATGCCCGTCTTGAATTAACCGAATTTACTTTGATTAGTTTGATTCCCTTTGCTATGGGCATAGCGATCGCTTTTTTTGACCATCAAGGAAAATGGCTACAATACTATCCCTTCCGCTTCGGCGACATGATGTTACCCCTTACTACCTATTTATTAACCGCCTGTACCCTACAAACTAAGTTTTCTCTGAAGAAACATCGGTCATTTTCTTTAATATTAATCGGCTGTATCCTATTTGCTCAGATAACCTTTTTTAGCCAAAGCGCGATCGCCTCGCAAAATTTCCCGACTCAACAGCAAGATGTCAACCCACAGTGGAAACTAATGAGTACTTGGATTAAAGACAACACACCCAAAGATGCCGTCTTTATCTCCCATCCTTGGTATCTGGCAAATTTTACCTGGATGACTCAGAGGGCGACGGTAGTAAAACTTAAAATGTTTCCCCAAACTAAAGGCGCGATCGTCGAATATTACCAGCGGTTAAACGATCTAAGTGGCGGAAATTTGGCAAAAATTTATTTTGGCGACGAAGAATTAGATCAGGTGAAAACAGTCAAGGCTATTAGTTCAGGCTTTTCCCACCTAAATATTTCCCAGGTAAAGGCATTAATGAATAAGTATCAATCTGAGTACTTTTTAACCGATTTGAAGCAACATATAGAATTACCTATTGTTCACACTCAAGCACCTTATGTTTTATATCGAAAGCTGTAATCCTTTTATTATCTGTGAAGCATCGGGTTAAAGTCCCTTCTTCTATCTCGAAAAGATGAAGAGTCTGGATTAATTAGTAGTTCGGGCGATCGACGGTAGAAACTATCAGTGATTTTATATTAGGTTAAGATAACATTATTCTTGTATTAATTTGTAGTTAAAATGTAAAAATTTAATTTATTTTTTCGCCTAAAAATCAGCATAGCGATCGCCGAATAATAAAAAAAATATTAATATTCAAAATATATTTTAGAATAATTCTAAAATATCTTTTAGCGTTGTTAACAGCTCCAAAGTTAATTATATTGTTTTCCTTCGTTCAGTTTTCTAATTAGTTTTAATAAAAATGAAAGTAGTTTATGCCCCTTCAGCAAGCGATTCAGCGATTTTGAATTCAATTTATAGTATTACGATTAGCGAAGATCAAGAGGTTGAGTGGCAATGGCTATATTTACCAGATGGTAATAGGGTAGTAGTTGACTATCAAGTTTTTTATCAATCCAAAGCTGATGAGACAGAAGATAGTTAGCGGTTAAACGGTTTAAAGGCAAGGCAAAAAAGTTGGCGGAAAAACCACTATTAGAAAGAGCAAGAAGCTTCGGCTTTACTGCTCAATTAAACGAAGCAAATATCTGGCAGATTTTACCTAAAACATCCCAGGAAGCTTGGCAATTGACTGAAGCAGAATCTCGCTGGATTTTGAGTATTAGAAATATTCCACAACTTATGTTGAATCAATCAGAAGCGAGCGCATTCTTAGAATCACAGCATAATATAAGCAGTTAAACAAATCTCATTAATCATTAGTTGTCTGATTAACTGAATAACAAAAGCGATCGCCCCGAGAAATTGTTTCTCCATGGACTAGAGGACGATTATGGGTTGAATATGCAGTGTGACGATAAACTAACAAAGGGTGACCCAACGGGACATCTAAATATTCGCTCAGTTCGAGATTAGCATTGGTACATTCGATAATTGCGGCGACTCGTTTGATGTGATGATTATGGCGTTCTAAAATCGGAAAGGTCATATTTTGGCTTAACTCTGTGGCTAATTTCTGACCTATTTCGGGCAAGATGTAGGTTATATCTACACCTCCAGGCACTTTATCTGTTATGAGGAGTTTTTTTTGCAGATATGCCGTAGGATTGTTTGCAGGTAATTGCAGAATTTTTTGCACTTCTGGGGCAGGAGTAACCAATTCAAAAGTTATATTTTGCAGCGATAGTTCAATTCCTTTGTTTTCCAAGTCATTTTGCAGAAATGTTAAAGGATTAGAAAGAGTATAGGCTACTTTACCCTGCTCGGTAACAAATGCTCCTTTTCCTTGGTGGGTATTTACTAGACCTTGCTGCACTAAATTGGCGATCGCTCTTCTAATTGTAATTCGGCTGACCTCCCATTCTTCAATTAGTTCTCTTTCACTGGGTAATTTATCTCCTGGTAAATAACGACCATCGATAATTTGCTGGTGTATTTGTTCGGAAATGTCTAAATGTAGTGGTGTTTGCTTTTGCAATCTTGCCAAACTTAATTTAATTGGTAGCTAATGTGACCAAATTATTATAACAAGTTGCTATGATTGTGTTAAGCTAAAACTTGTTATAACAAGTGAGCAGCAAGCAAGTAAGCAATCAAGTCAAATCATGAACAGTCAAGTCACAACCGAATCAGAACCAACCGACCGCCAGCCAAAACAAATTTTAAGTTCGTCAGAGTTAAAAGCTCTAAATGCCCGTTCTAACGCTTGGGGACTAAGCCAATTTGCAGGACATATCTGCGTGATGGTAGGTAGTGGTTACTTATGGGCAACAGTAGATAATTTGTTAATCAAGATACCCGCTTTAATCATCTATGGTTTTAGTTTTGCGGTCATGTTTGCACCCTTACACGAAAGTTCTCATCGCACAGCTTTTGCTAATAATCGTCTCAACGATACCGCTGCTTGGATAGCTGGACTATTATCTTTTTATAACAGTGATTTTTACCGTCGCTATCATAAATGGCATCATCGCTATGCTCAAGTTGATGGTAAAGATCCTGAATTGGATGACCCCAAACCTAGTAATATTAAGGAATATCTAATCGAATTAAGTGGTTTTAACTGGTGGATTGGTAAATTTATCAGCCACTATAAAGTAGCCACAGGTCAGTTAGAAGAATATGCTTTTATCGCTGAAGATGCGCGAGATGAAGTCATCAGATCGACACGTTTACAACTGGCAGTTTATGGTGTGGCGATCGCTATTTCTTTAATTTTTGGTCAACCTTGGTTTTTCACGATGTGGTTATTCCCTTTAGTCGTAGGACAGCCAATTGTCAGATATATCTTGTTAGCCGAACATACAGGCTGCACTAATGATGCCAATCCTCTAACCAACACCCGCACTACTTTAACCTGGCTTCCCCTAATCGCGTGGAATATTCCCTTTCATGCCGAACATCACCTTTATCCTTCGATTCCCTTTCATGCTTTACCCCAAGCACATCAACAGTTGAAGAAGCATTTTACAGTAGTCGAAGACGGTTATATAAAGGTGCATCGAGAGATCGTTGCTAACTTTTAGGTCAGATGTGTCAAAAGCGATCGACTAGTGCAGCTTGGCGGATTATTTCCGCCAAGCTGCACTAGGATCGTCACATTCCATGAGTTGAAAGCATCGCTCAAGGTCAGCAGATATCCAACTATCTATAACTTCAGACCTTCAGGCATCATACGCCCTTTATCTTGAAAACGGCGATAAATATCTTTTATTTTACCCTCTTGGAAATGCTCAATAACCATAAATAACATTTTCGTTTTCCCCTTTTTTCAATCAGAGTATCAGTTTATGTTTTTTACTTAAAATTTCCCAGAACATAAGCATGACTAATAAAGCTTGTAAATTCGTCATCAAAGATTTTTCTTTACAATGCGGAACAACATTAACAGAAGCAAAGATAATATATAAAACTTATGGGGAACTAAATAGCGATCGCCTAATATTCAAAAAACCAAATATTAATATAAAATGATTGATGTTAAAGCGATCGAGTAACTATTTCTGTAGTTTCTCTTGACGGCACAATTGGAATGATTTCAAATTTACCTAAATCTCCCCAGTGCAAAATCCATTCTTGAAATGAGAAATTTAAATTCGCTTAAAGCAACAAAATATTTGGAATATTTTTTCACTATTTAAAGTTTATGCCGTTTAAGTTTTTTTAGATGAAGCGGGAGTCAACTTAGCTTTGATTAGACTATATGCTCGTGCGCCGAGAGGTCAAAGAGCTAGAGGGGACTCGCCCACACAGACGAGGTAAAAATGTATCCATGATTGGGGCGATCGCCTTGTCAGGGAATTATCGCATCGATAAATTTGTCAGGCTCAACAGATGGATTGACTTTTGAAGCTTTTGTCATCCGAAAGCTTGATTCCAAATCTATGGAAAGGCGCAACTGTCGTTTGGGATAATTGTAGTATTCATAAAGGAAAAGAAGATTGAGACAAGCTTTGATCGCTGCTGGAGCTAAATTGATTTATTTGCCACCCTACTCACCTGATTTTAATCCCATTGAAAATTGCTGGTCAAAAATTAAAAATGTTCTACGCTCTATTGGTGCTAGAAATTACAAAGATTTAGATTTAGCAATTTCCCAAGCTTACAGTCAAGTCTCCCTCAAAGATATTCGTAATTGGTTTGCCCATTCGTGTTACTGTATCTCACCAATTTGAGAAGGGCTATAGCGATTTATCCCAAATAGAATAGATAACAGCAAAGTATCAATCATTTCATAAATCTTTGGTCATAAACATCAGCTTATTTTTAATAATTATGATTATTGTAATTATAGTTGAAAATCTTTTGTATAAAATAGAAAATAAATTAGTTACTTCAGACAGTGCAAGTTATTTAGCAACAAAAATAATAATCTGGTTTGTCGAACTCATCGCTATTAATTTAATCTTCTTTTCTTTGGGGTCATTCCTTTTTGCTAGCATTACCGATAGCTATTATGTATTTTATCAAACTGCCTTTGTTTTAAATTTAATTTTTACCTTGTTAAAATTTTCTCCAAAAATATACTATTTAATTAGAGCATAATCCTAAAATGCTTTATTTTGTTCTCCATAATGCGACCAAACAGAAACCACTTTTACTATTTTATTTTCTTCATCTATCGAATAAACCAAACGATGCTGAATATTAATACGTCTGGAATAATAACCCTGTAAATCACCAGAAAGTTTTTTGCATGGTGGTAGATATGGATTTTGTTTGAGAACTTCAATTAACCGATTGACATTAGCAGCTAAATTGGCAGAGCGTAATTTTTTGGCATCTTTTAAAGCCTTACGAGAAAACTTAATCGTCCAAGCCATTTAACTCATCCATAAATTCTGCTTCTGATACCCATTCATCATCTGTTTCAGCCTGCTTTATAGACTCGGCAAATCCTGGTATAGACTGCAAATATAATGTTTCTTGTATGCTTTCCCAATCATCTTTAGAAATTAATACTCCATCCCCTTTGCGAGAGGTAATAATACAAGGTTCGCTTTCTCGATTAACTTGTTCTAATAACTTAAATAGATTTGCTCTAGCCTGACTCGCACTATGAATATCCATAATTAATATTTACTTATTGTACTAGTCATTGTACCTCTTTGAATTTAAAATTACTCACCGCTTCAAAGCAACATGAATCAAAATACAAATCATTTCGCGATCGCCAATTTTTCCTTGCAATGCGGAAAATTACTATCAGAAGCAACGATAGTCTATAAAACTTATGGAGAGTTGAATGACAATCGCACTAACGTTATTTTGTATCCTACATCTTATGGGGCAAACCATAGAGATATCGAATGGTTAATTAGTCCTGACAGTATCCTCGATCCCAGTCAGTATTTTATTATCATTGCCAATATGTTTGGTAATGGCTTATCTAGTTCTCCTAGTAATAATGAAGCCTGTGGTTTGGCAGAACCAGGATTTTGGTTTACTCATCTTGATAATGTTCGCGCTCAAAAAAAATTAATAGACAGCTTGGAAATTAAAAAACTAGCTTTAGTCTATGGTTGGTCAATGGGGGCGCAACAGGCTTATCATTGGGGTGCGTTATATCCTAAATACGTTGATCGCATTGCTGCTTTATGTGGTACAGCACGTACTACCGACCATAATAAGATTTTCCTTCAAAGTTTACGTACTTCTCTAACTGCCGATCCTGCTTGGAATGGTACTAAGTTTGTAAACATTCCAGATCGCGGTTTTAAGACTTTTGCCCGCATCTATGCAAGTTGGGCAGCATCTCAAGCTTATTATCGTCAAGGACTTTATTATCAGTTTGGTTATGATTCTTTAGAAGATTATTTATTGCGAGGTTGGGAAGCTAATTATCGCCAACGAGATCCTCACGATCTACTAGCAATGATTGATACCTGGCTACATTGTGATGTCAGTAATAATTCAACTTATCAGGGAGATTATCAACAAGCATTAAAGTCGATTACCGCTAAAACTTTAGTCATGCCAAGTACAACAGATTTATACTT
The DNA here is from genome assembly GCA_963724445.1 of uncultured cyanobacterium. Taxonomy (GTDB): domain Bacteria; phylum Cyanobacteriota; class Cyanobacteriia; order Cyanobacteriales; family Xenococcaceae; genus Waterburya. Next base: position 12,928 of record CAVRWR010000048.1, read on the forward strand.
TACTCCTGAAGACTGTAAAGCCGAAGCAGATCTAATTCCTAATGCTAAATATCTGCCCATTCCTTCAATTTGGGGACATCGCGCAGGAAATCCTTATCAAAATCCTGAAGATGAAATGTTTATTAAACAAGCAATTAGAGAATTATTTAATAAACATTGTGTGTAATCTAGACTAAGGTTGTTTTTCTCAGTCTATTCTGGAGACAATTTTTGTCGGCTATAGTTATTTATCGTCGTTACATAACTCTTACTCAAATGTATTATGGTTACCCTCGGAAATATCCCACGTATACAAGTTTTACTTCATATATTAATTCCGATAGCTTGCCCCGCATTGCACAAACAATTACTAATCTGTTAACACGCGAAAAAGGTTATTACTCACTACCAAAACTTCCATACTTAATGATCAATATTAAAAAGTTAGACAGACGTTATATGAGCGAACGACCACCTTTACTGATAGTAGCGTTGGCTTCTGGTAAAAATGGTTGGACAATAGTTCGGACGTACCCAAATGAATGGTTGTTTTTGCGAGCTAATGGTATTCGTCCCAGACTGTCAGATGTATCAATGCAGTTAAAATGTAACGCTTTTTATTATAGAGTGATTCATGATTCAGATAATTTATTGATGGAAGTGGATTCTAAAGGTAACTTTAGATCTGACTACACAATGTTCCCACAATTTTCTCTAACTACTGGTTGCGGGTTTTGAATCTTGTTGAGGAAAAATATTAGAGATCAAAACCAGATCAAAGATGAAATTCGCCTAAAAGCTCGATTTTGATATTTTTCTTGACCGTTTTCTAAATATTTCTGTTTTCAAGACAGGATAAATCGAGGTCTTTAGAAACAAAAACCTCAACTGCATACATCAAGAGAAAATTAGCCTTGACAGAAGTGCCGAAGATTAATCATCGTGTAAGCCAGGTTTTTCAGGGCATAATGCAACTGACTTAAACGTTCAAAACGGAGCAGCAAACGTTTAAATTTATTCTCCCAGGCAAATACTCGCTCGATAGTTTGGAATCTTTCTTTGAAGATAGCATTCACGAAAAGTCTTTTCCGACCTCGCTTGGGAGTTTTTCTACCTCTGGAATTTTCATTAATATCCCTCTTTTGTCACTCTCCGAAAACTTTTGTTATTTACAAATTTTAGAGCCTTTATAAACAAAAGGATTGCTCGATTTTTTTCTAATAATAAAAACTAAAATTACAAAATCCCTGTAATCTAATCACTGTAAGGATTTATCTCGGAAAGTGACAGAAGAGGGATATAGCAATACGAGGTTAGATTAGGACAGATTTAGCTAGAATTAAGGCGGTCGTCAACAAAGAAAAAAATGCCTGCTCCCTATAGCTACGATTTAAGAAAAAAAGCCGTATGACTTTCAACAGGTATTTTTACTTATTGCACAACTGAGATGCACTCATTTAGCTCGGCTGCATCGCTCAACTTTATGTTACTCTAAATCGATTCAAATGCTTAAGTATTCAGTGAGACTTTTAATGGGCTTTGTTGCATGAATAATTTCTGGTCACTATTCTCCCTTTTAGGGAGGAATTTTAGGAATTCAAGGCATAGCTATCCGGCATACCCAAGTGCGTCATGCGATTGAGCGCTGCACAGGCAAGTAAAAGTTCGGCGGCTTGGTTATCGAAGGTACGACGAGAACACGTATTGCCAAATATCACTTTGAAACGAAACATCGCCGTTTCTGATAATGAGCGCTGGTGGTAACCGCTCTCTTGTTTCCATTGTGCTCGACCGACTTCCTCAATCCGCTGGAGATTTTGATTGCGAGCATGAGTCTCCCCTTCTTTTTCCCAATACTGGGCATCCTCACGGGGGGGAATATTGGCTTGAGCACCCCGCTCCTCAATGGCATCATAGCACTTACGCTTATCATAGGCCCCATCGGCTGAGACCGCCTCAATCTCTCCCTCTACGCCGTCTAAGATATCCCCAAATGCCTCATCATCACTGACATTATTCGTACTCACTACCGCTGCTAGAATCTCGCCTGTTTCTTCATCGACCCCTAAATGCAGCTTTCGCCAAGTTCGACGTTTGCTATAGCCATGTTGACGGACTTTCCATTCTCCTTCGCCATACACTTTGACTCCCGTCGAATCCACGACTACATGTCGTGCCCCTTCACCTTCTACAATGGGCAAGCTGATGCTCAATTTCCCCAGTCTTCTCGATACAGTTGAGTGGTCTGGCACCGCCAACTCTACCCTCATCAACCTCAATAACGACTCCATAAATCCTTCGGTTTGACGACCTCTTAAATTCAGCACTGACCCCATCGTACTCATCGTAGCGAGCGCTAAATCACTGTAGGTCTGGGAGGCACCCCGTTTGCCTGTCTTTTGCTCGTTCAACCATCCCGCCAGCACCTTATCATCAACCCAGAACGTTAGACTTCCTCGTTTTTTCAGAGCTGCATCGTACTCACTCCAATTGCGAATCCGATATTGGGTCTTGGTTGCCTTTGCTGACATGATTGAGTTAAGGAGAGGGGATTTTGACATCAATAATATTATTGCAGCCAACTCATACTATTTATGCAACAATGCCCTTTTAATGCATTATTTAAGATTTAAACAAGTACCTATTCCTGCTTGATCCACTCTCTATTCAGCAACGCCAAAGAGTATGTATGATCGAGTTTCTCTTGTAAATCATTGCAAAGTTTGTCAATAGATGGTGATAGCTCGATCACATCCCCTTTACCTACCGATTTAGAGTGTACTTCATCGATTCCTCTAATTTCTTGAAAATTTATGTTTAAAAACTGATATATAGTCTTCATCATTTCTATCGGATGCGCGACAAGATCTTCGTATTTACAGATAAAAACTTTTGAATTTCGATCAAGATTAAGTTCATAAATTTGGCTCTACCGAACTTCTGATGTAAAAGAAATAGGAAAAAGCCAAGTTAAAAAACATCGCGAGCTAAAGTTATCGAAATTTCTAAAGCCATAACCTCGTCTTTTAATTAGTTTAAGTTTATTGTTTATTCCTTCGACTACGCCTTGAGTGGTTCGGCAATCGAAGTAAGCAATAATTTCCCCTATCCATCGTCTAATTGTTCCAAAGCTTTGAGGATAATAGTCTTTAGCATCTTTTAGCCAATTTCCCAGAGAAAATAATCCTTCTGCCCAGTTTAAATTGGTTTCAAATATCTCTCTAAATTTCTCTTTTAAAGAGTGCATTAATGCTAGATTGGGAGCGACTTGTTTAACTTGCTCTAATTTATCAGCTTGCTCCATAGTTAAATCTTTTTCGTTTTTTAAAAGCGAATATTTACTCTTGTTTAATCCAGAGAGTAATTGTTCTTTCTCTGATTCATTTTCTAGTTCTTGTGCCTCTCTTTTAATCTTCTTCCTCTGACTATCTAGTTCTTTATTTACTTGCTTCATGACATGAAATCTATCGGCAACTATTACAGCTTGTGGAATCAATTTTTCTGCTACTTTTTGGTAAGGTTTCCAGAGATCGATACTTACCTCTTTAATTTGACTCAGCACCTCTTCCCCCCATGCAGATAGATAATTAGACACTGATTCAGTAGTTCTTTGCTCTACAAAACCGACGGGGACTCCTTGTTCAATGTCAATTAGGACTACATAATAATTTCCCTGCCCTTTGACCACAGCAATTTCATCTATTCCTAACTTAGTTAAATTAAGTGGCTTTTGAACTTTTAATTCTTTAACTGTATCTCTTAACATCGTTTCTATTTCTTGCTCGCTGACATTATTTCTTTGAGCCACATTTTTGATATCGCTTTCAATGACTTCTTGAACTATTTTGTTTTTAAATCTTTTAGTATAATTTCTTTTTTTCTTGACAAATTCTAATTCTTCTCGAAATTTTTGACCGCAGCGATCGCATCTCATTTGACGACGATTTACTCTGAGATAAATATTTTGTTCTCCCCAATCAATATCTCTTAGGGTTAGTTCGTAATTTTGATGCAGTTTATCTGTATTTGTTCCACAATTGGGACAAGTTACTATAGAATTAAGATTTTCCAAGTATAAAACTAAGCCTACTTCTTCAATCAAACGATGTTCTTTGACTATAAAACCTGAAATACTTAGAATATCAGTCATTAATTTTCGTTGAGGATAGGATGCCATTATATAGTTGATCACACTTTTCAAAGACTTACTTGGTATTCATGTTAATATCAAGTAAGGTCAAAACTATCTCTAATAAAGCTATCTTAAGATTTTGCTTGCCTTTTATACTTGTATCTTTTTCTATTTTATTTATTAGTTTTACATCACAAGTC
>CAVRWR010000049.1:0-5580 GCA_963724445.1 uncultured cyanobacterium
GTAATGATTGGCTCGCCAATAGCTCGGGCTGCGGAAGCTCCTGGCGGAGATTTTCACTGGGGTATGGCAACCCCTAGCCCTGTATTACCTAGGGGAACTAGGATTAAGGTAGGAACTACAGGCACAATCGAAGAAATTATGGTTGGACCAGCCAGACTTGACGACGGGACTCACAACCTTTTGGGAGCAATTAAAACCAGTATGGGAACCTTGGGAGCGAAAGATCTTAAGGAAATGCAGCAGGTAGACGTAGTTATTGCTCCTTCTTTGCTAACGGAAGGAAAAGTCTACCAGAAAGCTCAACAGCTTGGCATGGGGAAATAGATGAGGAATGAGGGATGAGGATTAAAAATCGCAAATTTATTCTCATCTCTTTATTTTGTTCTTTAATTTAAAAAAAGACAAAAAAAAGCTAAAAATTTTTCAGTCATGTACTATAGTGACTAGTTTCATAAAGTCCAGCATATTGAATCTTAGTACTTGTATCTCTAATGAATCAATCTAAAGTTGAAGAGCAAAAGCCAGTATTTACCAATTCTTTTAAAGAGCAAAACAAAGCTGAATTTTCCGAAAACATCACCAAGTCAGAATTTGACTCATTTATCAGCAAGCAGCTAGGAGATCGGAAAAATCTCAAGGTCTTGGAAATTGGTTGTGGCTCTGTTAGCCATATAAATTTGGGTAAAGATCCCTATTTAGTGGGTATTGACATTGCCGCACCACAGTTGGAGAGAAACAAATATCTTCAAGAAAAGATTGTCGCCAATATAGAAGAATACCAGCTACCTGAATCAGAATATGATGTAATTGTTTCGTGGTGGGTTTTAGAACATCTTTCTCGTCCAGATCTGGTCTTAAAAAATTGTCGGCAAGCCCTAAAACCTAATGGTGCGCTAATTCTTGTCTCTCCCGATCCGCGATCGCTTAAAGGGTTAATTACCAAATTTACCCCCCAATGGTTTCATGTATTTATTTCTCGCTATGTCTTTGGCTTCTCCAAAGCTGGAGTTGATGAACAAGGTCCTTTCCGAACTTATTTAAAAGAGTCAATGAGTCCTGCCTACATCAACAAATTTGCTCAAAACAACAATTTATCCGTCGAACTTTTTCAAATGTATGAAAACTACTGGCAAGAAGCATTAAGGAGAAGATATTGGTTTGCTAATGCAATTTGGAGTCTGGCTCAAGTAATTCTTGAAACTTTAAGTTTCGGCTACATTAACGTTAAATCTACAGACTATAGATTTTTCATCAGAAAAGTTTAGGCTTTACATACAGCAATTTCCACAACTAATTAGTACAGCTTGCTCTCTTAAGCTCGATTAACTGCTGGCTTGGAACTTTTATTGTCCCAAACTGATACGCAAACCGCTGTATTTTTACATATTGATTTAATCAACTAGTTTTTTTAAATTAAATCAATATGTAAATCAATATATGAGTCTGACTAGTTGCCGATTAATTTCCTTAATTCATTTTCGGGCATAGCCTCTCCGCCATATTTTGCATATTGCTGAATACTAGCGGAAGCTAATACTGCATTATAACCAGTGCAAACCTCATTTGATACCCAATCATTACGGCGATCGTTATGGGGATGTTCTTTCGGTTTTGTTGGACCACCAACCATGGCTCCAACAAGCAGATGATCGTTATATCTTGAACTATCATCTAACTTTGCTGAACCAGCAGAACTACGGTGATGAGGTCGTCGAGGGAAATTTTTGCCGAAGCCTATAACATAGCTGTAATTTCGTGGGTTATCTCCCAAAATATAATTTAGCTGACTGGTGGCAAAGTTGCTATAGGCTGGATTAGGCTCTACAAAATCTGAATACCACTCAGCGATATATCCCGTCGCCAAACTTAGAGCAGCAGACCCCCATTCCGTACGATAAGCAAACCCGCCAGAACTAATGTGTATAGGCGAAGCACCATTTAGCCAGTTCCCTAGCCAACGATTGACTTCAGATTTGAAGTAGGGGTCTGGGCTTTCTTTCGCCACAAGAGCATAAGCAGCATAAGAATGATCGTCGGCAGCATAACTCCAGTCTCCTGTATTTTTGACGCGATCGCGAAGATAATTTTCGGCTTTGGTTAAGTAGGTACTATCATCCGTAGCACGATAAAGCCAGGCACCGCCCAAAGCCAGTTCGTCCCAATAGCCAGACCAGCTAGTATAGAAAGGATTTACCGCCGCGACTGAATCAGAATATTTTCCCTTATATGCTTCGGCAAAATCATATAAAGCCACGGCATTCTCTAGCAGTTTGGTTGAATAATCATCATCAATTCCTCGAAATAGCATTGAAGCAGAAGCCAATGCAGATGCTGTTCCTGCTGCCGCATCAGAACCAGGGTGTTCTGGATCTATAGCAAAAGAAGGTCTCTGGGTTTCTCGATCAATCTCTTCAGCGGGAACCCAATGTTCGTGGTCTCTAGCATCTCCCACCTGTACCCAAAGACGGGCAGTTTTACCACTATCGTCTCGTTCGTGTGCCTTGAGAAACCAGTCTGTTCCCCACTTTACTGTTCGGAGCAAGTCATCTAATTGACCTGATTTTTGATATGCTTCACGATAATCTACACCACCCCATGACAGCATAGTTAGACTAAAAGCCAAAGGTTGAGCAAAGATAATATGGTCTCCTGCATCATAATATCCACCAGTTAAATCTCGACCAACATCAGCTCCATCTTTTAGGGTTGAATCACTGCGCCATTTTATTCTTTGGTCGGCAGGCAATCGCCCAGAACGGTTGGCTTCATAAAAAAGTAAGCTCTTTTGCAGCACCTCACCATAGGCAAATTCACCAGTACCCCCTCTGACATTATTAGGCTCAGAAGTAACCCTCGTACTATCTATGAACAAGATTAGAAGAAGACCCAACAGCCCACAAGATAAAAGCCAAAGTAGTTTTTTCATCATTGCTTTAAATTTGTATGTATATAGTTTGTATAAATTTATCTAGCTAAAAACTAATCAATTTGGTGAAATCGATTCTTAATTGTAGAAAATTTGAGCAAACTTCTGCCTGTCCTCTGCCTTACTTGTTCGGATCAGACATGAGGGATCAGGATTGAAAACCACAAATTTATTCTTATATCCTTTACCTTCATGTTTTTATTGCTGTGGAACCAGTCCATCTACAAACTGCTGATCGTAGGTGGGTATTTGCATGTCAATCTGAGTTTGAGGCGTAACTTCGATCACTGGACTAGTTAAGCCTGTATTGTTGATGTCTCCTCCGCCAACAAAATAGTCGCTTTGATTGACCTGCTGTTGAGGTGCTGAACCTACTCCCACTTGGGTAGTTGTGCCGACGGCTGCATTACCCAAACAATTGCCGTCATTACCAGTATTAACTGTGTTTTGTTGATTAGCGGGAGTAGCCGAACTATGTAACGCTACTTGGGTTGTGGCATCGACAATGGCACAAGAACTTGCGGGGGGAGTAACTGTCGGCAATACTGATAGCAGCGTAGCTAGGGGGAACAGACTCAAGCCAGATAATTTAATCTTGTTCATTTTTAACCTCTAAATATTGAATAAACTTTTTTTGTCAGTAATTACTTTTCTCTTAGAGGTTTTAGTACGTGGATAATGTTTTTTATATGCAGTGGGATTTGAATAATAAAAAGTTTACTCATTAAACGTGAGTTCGACGAAATCAAAAAAGAGCAGGTGGCAAAGCAGACAATCCTTTCGGCTCTAAATCAAGAGAAGGTTTTTTCGGTAAGTTAAGTGTAAGCAATCAGCCCAGAAAAAAGATTAACCATAGCCTAAGACATAAGCGCAAAGAAAACCTGCATCGTATAGGTAGCAATAATACCTGATATCTGGAGACATAAAGCGATCGCCGCCCCACGAAACAGAGAAGCCAGCAATTCTGATTTAGCCAGTCGATTTTTAATGGTTTTAAGAATTTTTTCTATCAAATTGACTGACCACAATTAAGTAGTTAGGAAAAGTTAATCACACATTTCAATTTCTTTTCCCCTTTCCCCTTAACCTTATGCGAAGCGGTACCATATGCGAAGCTGTATCCTTTAGGACAAGGGCATAACATATCCTTTAGAATTCCCCCGTCATAAACGATGAATTTAATTTTGCACAGGTACTTATCTCCCAAGTTTCTGGCGAATTCTGCTGGTTAATAGATTCAATTCAGGTAATTTTAGCTGCACGGCAATTAAGCCAAAAAGTATAATTGCGACCCCACTAGAAATACTTAACTCAATCAATAGCAAGAATAAATTACTGTTACCAACTATTCTTTCAAAACCTTGGCTCACACCATAGCTAGCCAACCCAGCCACCACCGTAGCGAAACCTAAACCGAGCAGATCTTTGCTCCATTCCCCTAAAGGCAAGCCATTTAAGCGACGATGCAAGATCCAAATAAACGCCAGCATAGAAATAATATTTACGCCAATAGTCGCCATCAGTAATCCTGGTGCGCCAAAAGAGTTAACCAACAGATAATCTAAGACCGCATTTAACAAAATATTGATAATGCTAATTTTAAAAGGTGTTTGACCATCCCCCAACGCATAGAATACCCTAACTAAAACATCCCGCGCACTATAAAAAATCATGCCAAAGCCATAAACTACTAGCAAGGAAGCGACAAACTGAGAATCTTTTGAGTCAAATTGTCCGCGCTCAAAAGCAAATTTAACAACTGGTAAAGCTAGAGACATAAAAATTGCGGTCAGGGGCAATAAACTTAATGCACCTAAGAATATTCCTTGGCGAATTCTTATTTTTAATTCTTGCCAGTTTTCAGGAGCAGCTAAACGAGAAAATATGGGCAAAAAAGGTACTAAAATTATGTTGGAAATTATTCCTACGGGGGTCAACATAATAAAGTTGGCATTTCTGATTGCCGCAGCAGCACCCGCTATACCAGAAACAAACAGCAAGTCTATAGTAAAATTAACATTAGACATTCCTGATGAGATTACCGCAGGTGTCATGATTCTAAAGACATCTATTACCCCAGGAATGCGCCAATTAAATCGTAGTTTTAATGTACCCATACCTGCTCGCCATTGAACAATTAATTGTGCCAACCACTGTAAAACTGCCCCTCCCAAGGTTGTCCCAGCTAAGACAATTGCCCCAATTTTGAAATACTCAGGTGTATTTAACTGCTCGCCAAATTTCCAGAAAATACAGGCTACACCAAAAGTCAAAGTTACGCTAGATAACAAGGGACTAATACTAGGAAGCAAATAACTGTCTACTGCACTTAGAGTGCCAAAACCAATCCCAATTAGCCCTGCTAATAATGCTAAAGGAGCCATAATTCTTAATTGCAACACGGCTAATTCCTTCGTTTCTATGGCTAATTGCGATCCAGATAAATCAATAATCGTATTGGCAAAGACGATAATAAGTACTGTTACTATTAATAAGACAATACTGACTAAAGTAGTTACTGTCTCAACAATTGGCGCTGCTTCAGATTTATTTTTTTTTGCCAGTATGCTAACCAAAGCACTGTGAAAAGGACCATTAATTCCTCCTAGCATGACTAAGAAAAAGCTAGGAATATTATAGGCATATGCCGAAAC
>CAVRWR010000050.1:0-8495 GCA_963724445.1 uncultured cyanobacterium
TAACCAAATGTTTTTGACCAAGCGGGATTAAGACATTTGAAAAAACCATCAAAGCCAGCAATACAAAGTAAATCAATCGAAAATTGAAAAAAAAGCTCCACTTCTCCTGTAAAAAACTGACTATCCCCCAAAAACTTACACTGTAGCGAGATATCATCTGATGCTGTTGAGGAATTTATCTCTTTATTAATATTCTGATGCTTAATAAGAACATTTTTAGTTAAAGAAATTGGCTTTTGAGAAGATTGATTTTCGTGCATCTTAAACCTGGGAGTACTACTAGGTCTGAAAATAAAAAAGTTTTTAATTCCATGATTACCGATGAATTTCTCTTTAGCTGTGATCGCGATTATACTCTAGATTAATAAATATTAAATTTATAATTTTCCCGATTTCTTCCCGATTTTATACCTACTATTTTCACCTTGACTATTTATGTTGGTTACAAGATAAAAAATAGTCATAATAATTTTATAGCCATGATCGAAGCAGTTAATAATCAAACATCTAACCCTCAAACAACTAGTAATCTTGTAGACCAATTAATTTATCTCAAAAAAAGAGAATTTAGCGGAAAAATAGAAATCAAATCCTCTGCCAAGTTTTCCTGGATATTCTACTTTTATCTAGGTAGATTGATTGGCTGTGACGGTGGTCATCACGGCAACAGATGCTTAAAAAGACAATTGCTTAAGTACTGCACCCAAAAAGAACTAGAAAACCTCAAAATAGAAATCGAGCAGCATCATGTCAAACCATTAGAATGTCAGACATATCATTTACTTGTTTCTTTATGCAAGCAAAACATCATCCAAAGAGAAGAAGCAATCAAAATTATTCAAGGACAAATTAGAGATATTTTGTTTGATATTTTACAGCAAGAAAATTTCGGTACGATGCACTATCATATTGATGCTGAATTTGATAATTCAGTATGGAATTTCAATCTTCATGATGCCTTAACTTTAGTCAATGTAGAACACATACTAAGACAAAGTCATCAAGATTGGCTCAATTGGATTCGAAGCAGGATTTGAGTTTTGGTCGCCAAATTTTGCCCCCAAAATTAGAAAAAACCAATCTCTAGAAAACATGATTTCGCCTACCGTGTACCAGAATTTCACTTACTTTATTGATGGGCGACGTACCTTGCGGGATTTAGCTGGGAAAATGAAAAAAGATACACTATTATTAACTACATCCCTTGCTCCTTATATTCGTCAAGGAATACTTGGTTTAGTTGAAGTTCCAGATATCGTGCTTCCTAGTTGCCTGTCTATTCAAAAACAGATAGTAGCTACTCAAACCACGAATAACAAAAATAGACCATTGGTTTTCTGTATAGATGATAGCAAGCAAGTTTGCGAGACAATGAAAAGTATTTTGACTCAGTCAAATTATGATTTTTGTGATGTTAATGAAGCTATTCAAGCAGTTCCAAATTTAATCTCTAAAAAACCAGATTTAATTTTCTTGGATATTGGGATGCCTATTATGAACGGTTATGAAGTATGTACTCAAATCAAGCGAGTTTCTCAGCTCAAGGATATTCCAGTGGTCATTTTAACAGGTAATGATGGGATTATTGACAGGATGCGAGCCAAAATGGTGGGGGCTTCTGCATTTATTTCTAAACCAATAGATGAAAGAAAAGTTCTCGATTCTAGCCAAAGAATTAATTACCGATCAACTTATCCAAAATAATCAAGATTCACAGATTCGACTTCGACTCTCAAGCCAACTTAAAAATAGCTGTTTGATAGATATGCTAATACTTCGATGAAATTTTGGTCGGTAAGGTATTAAATTCAATGTCCAATAATCAAAAGTGGGACAGTTGGTATCAAAAAATCTTTTGTGACCAAAATTGTTCCGTTGCTATACAAAGGCAGCTCTGGACAGCAGTAGATCAGTTCAAACCTTGGGTTTTGGGAGACCATAGTGTTGAAACTTTGTGGGAAATAGTGGGTAAATGGAAATGCTATTTTTTGCAACAGAACCCCTGTACCTGTTTAACTCAAAACTAATTGAGAAGTTAATCCAGTTTTACTGTGGACTGTATCGCTCTTGATGTAAGTTTTGCTGCTTTATTTGGGCAATTTATTTATTATGGTCATTCTTCTTCATTAAACACAACTCAAGTGAGCAATGACTGTAAATACTTTACCGATAGTTCTGGCTGACCAAATTATGACGACTTCACCCGTAGCATCCGCAGTTCACTCATCAAGTAAGACTCAATTTATCGAGGAAATATCTTTGGTAATCGCCGCTCAGGATCTAACTCCTACTATATTGAGCTTAGATTTTCTTAAATTTAGCGGCATTATTGATAAGGATTGGGAACTAGCACAACAGCCAGTACTCAATCCTAATTTTGCTCAGTTAAATTTTACGAATGGGGTAAACATCAATGCTCAACCTCGGACAATTACTATTAACGAATCTCTCAATAACAAAAAAATAGAGAACATATCAATTCATCAGGTGGCGAGCAAGTATCTTGAAAAGCTGCCTAATGCCGAATATATGGGTTTGAGCTTTAGTCCCAAAATTTTGCTTCCTTTCCCTAGCGATCCTGAATCAGTACGTGAATACATCACTGGAACGTTGCTTAGTTGTGGTTCTTGGAAACGCATTGGCAAAGCACCTGTTCAGGCTAATGTTAACTTAATGTATTACCTAGAGAGGTGTCAACTGACCATCAGCATCTCTGAGGCTAAGTTACAAAGACCTCAAGAGCAGCCTTTAATCGCAATCCTCTTTTCTGGTAACTTTAATTACAATCTGAACCCAGCTCTAGAGGCGACAGCTAGAATAGCTCAAATGAATAACTTCCTCGATAGCTGGATAACTGATTTAGAGGAGTTTAGAGAAATTGTTAATCAAAAATTTCTCGACTCTAGCCAAGCAGATGAGACCCAGTCCGTGAGAGGAACCAGCCTGTTTCCTGGACAAATGCTCTAGCTTTTTTTAGCAGAACCATTACAATAGAAAGGTTGTCTATTTAAAATCAAGCGAAAATTAAGAAATTATGGCTGTCCCCAAGAAGAAAACTTCCAAATCAAAACGTGATAGTCGCAAAGCGGTTTGGAAACGCAAAGCGGCAGTAGAAGCGCAAAAAGCTCTGTCCTTAGGCAAGTCGGTCTTGTCTGGACGCTCCAACAGTTTTGTCTATCCTCAAGATGACGATGAAGATAACGAGGAATAAATTATCCTCGCGGCTAAGTAGTTAAAATTAATGGGTGTGTTTCCTTGTGGGTGCGCACCTAAGTTTTGTACTTCGATAATTTTAATTTATTTTTATTTATGCCGAGAAAATTTTTTGAGAAGCCAGAACCATCTCAAAGCGATCGCGTTCCTCCTGGTCAATATTTAGCCAAGGGTTTTCCTGTCCTTTCCTATGGCGAAACTCCCCAGGTGGGTCAAGATAACTGGCTGTTAAAAGTATGGGGACTGGTAGAAGAGAGATCCTTTGACTGGTCGGACTTGATGAGCTTACCCCAGCAGGACTTCACCGCCGATTTTCACTGTGTTACTCGCTGGTCAAAGCTAGACGTAACCTGGACAGGGATCAAGATGACAGATTTCCTAGATGCTCTTAAGATCAACCCTAAAGCAACCCACGTTTTACAACATTGCTATGGTGGCTATACAACTAACCTTAGCCTAGAAGACTTTGCTCGACCTGAGAATTTTCTGGCTCATACTTTAGAAGGCGAACCAATACCCCTGGACCATGGTGGACTGTTGCGCTCTGTCGTGCCTCATCTGTATGCTTGGAAAAGCGCTAAGTGGATTAACGGCATTGAATTTTTAGACCATGATGAAGAAGGTTTCTGGGAACGCAATGGCTATCATATGCGGGGGGAACCTTGGGCAGAACAAAGATATGCGGGACGGTGATTTTAGAAACGCGACGGGGCTTACAAGGGCGTGACGCAGGTTCGGTTCACGCCATAGCCCCTTAAATTTCGCTTTTGTACTAAGGGGTGGGCGTAATTATTGCTTTGATTTGCTCCAGTTCTAGAGGTGCTTGATTAGATTCTGTTGTCGATAGCCAAAGAAGATATTCGACGTTTCCAGCAGGACCTGTAATAGGTGAAACGGTAAGACCGTGATATTGCCAGCCTTTGATTTGAGCTGCTTGCCAGACCTGTAGAATTGCCGAGGCGCGATCGCCGAGATCCCGAACCACGCCCTTTTTGCCGACTCGCTCCCGTCCGACTTCAAACTGTGGTTTGACCAGCAAGACAACTTCCTTTGGTGCAGCCAGAAGATTCCAGAATGCGTCTAGTACTTTGGTTAGGGAAATAAAAGATAGATCCATTACTCCCAAGTCTGCCATAGGTTCCTCACCATATAGTTCAGCTTGAGTCAAATGGCGGATGTTCGTTCGTTCCTTGAGAATTACGCGATCGCAGGTACGAATACTCCAGGCGACCTGTCCGTAACCTACATCCACCCCATACACTAGTTTTGCTCCTGACTGTAATAAACAGTCGGTAAATCCCCCTGTAGAGATTCCGCCATCCAAACAAATGCGATCTTGTACCTCGATCTCAAAAGTCTTAAGAGCCTCTATGAGCTTTTTTCCACCACGAGATACATAGGGTGGCTGCTCTTTGACCTCAATCATTGCGGTAGTGATGATTTCTGTTCCAGGCTTATCAATAATTTCCTGGTTTACTTTAACCTTGCCAGCCCTAATTAACTGCTGCGCCAATGCCCTAGATTCACAGAGTTCCAAACTGACCAATAATTTGTCTAATCGCTGCTTTGCCAAAGTTGATTTTAGAATATAGGCAAATAAAGCATAGCAGTTTTGAACGATATATAAAAGCAATAATTGTAACTTTTAGAATAAAGTGGCGTAAAATCTTTAGAGTTATTTGGCGTAATACAAATGCTTTTAAGAGAGATATTTATGTTCTAAATTGGCAAGAATAGAGTAGGACTCCAACATAACTTGGCTTGACCAACTTTGAGCTTTAATTTCCGAAAAGTTTCCTGCCAGAATTTGTAGACCAATATTTCTTTGCTGTAACGTCTGCATAATGTCTACAAAGTTTTGAGTGTCTGAAGAAAAGGCAGAAATATCCCAAACAACCAAAGTATCTCCTGCTCTGGCATACTCTAAAGCCAATCCTTCAATCAGTTTTTGAACCTCAGCATTTGCAATTTTATGAGTACCCCTATCTTTGCGTTTGCTACGGCATAATCCTGTCAGACCTGACTTTTTGTAGTTTGCCACCCAACGTTGGGCTGTTCTCAAGGGAATATCTGCATGAGAAGTGGTATCTGCCCAAGGCTCACCCAAGGAATAAAAAGCAGCTTTTTCTCTCGTAGAGTTTCTACAATTTCTAATAGGTGATGAGTTGAACGAGCAAGACGATCTAATTTACAAACTACCAAAGTGTCAGATGCGCGAATTTGACTTAGCAGCTTTTCTAATTCGGGTTTATTCTGAAAGTTACAAATTTTACCGCTGCAAATCAAAGCGTTGATCATCCAAGCTAGTGCTTTTAAATGTCGCCAATCTCTATATTGGCTATGTTGCGAGGCA
Source organism: uncultured cyanobacterium (assembly GCA_963724445.1). Taxonomy (GTDB): domain Bacteria; phylum Cyanobacteriota; class Cyanobacteriia; order Cyanobacteriales; family Xenococcaceae; genus Waterburya. Next base: position 5,567 of record CAVRWR010000050.1, read on the forward strand.
GCGCGTTGGGCGGTTTCACCGACTTAAAGCGATTGCCGAGGGTGACTTAGTAAACTCAGCAGTTGATCATAAAGAGGAGTAGAAGTTGACATGGACTATTAGCTTAAAAACATCTATTCTCAGCTTCCCATGAATACTCTGCCTTTTCTTTTCTGTAACCATATATCAATACTTTCAGGTACTTGTGTCAGGCAGTCAGGTTGGGAACTCTAATTAAAACTCTGATGGCTGATTACAACTTATCTAAAGCTAGTGTCTACAGATATTTGAATTAGTAATTTAAAATGATTCGGTTTTAGGAATTTATAAGATATATTGTGTAATTTACTTATTATCTTTTTTAAATCAAATTTATTGAAAATTGTGCTTTTGAAAATTCCCATTTTGGATTCTCAATAATTTGGTACATAAGCTAAATATTTTTCTAACTTTATACCCAAAAAATCGGGATTAGTTAAATATCCAAACTATGTATTTGGCAATACATTTTATTAACGATCAAAAAACACTTATCTTACAATTTATATTTGCCATAAATATAAGTGTAAATTGATACAAATCTAATTTCCATAGAGCCAGTATGAATTAAATCGATTCAGATTTAGATATACAAAATCTCGATTTTCTTCTCATGATTAATTTTAGATCGGCTGATTTTCTCATAAACACTTACAAAATCTGTTAAGTACTAAAGAAGGCTTAGATCTTTGCTAGATATGTTTTTACTATCCATGATCATCTTTAATAAATCTGAATTGAATCTGAGTATTTTATTTAGTTTTGTAACAATTACTGGGATCATTAATTTTTAGCTAACATTGTCTTGACACTTCTGTTAGGGTGTAATTGAAATCAAAAAAGAGGTTTAATTATGACTTTATCTCCAAGTGCAATCTGTTTTAATGGCTGTTATAACAATAGGTTATCTAGCAGCAGTAAGTATAGGTACGTGGGCTTATTTTGCCAATGAAAAAGAATAGTGATCAGAGAGTTTATTTCACTATTTTCTGATTGTAAGCACCAAATCAATTTGTAATTCTATTAACAGCAAAATATTTCAGGTATTTATTGACGTTGTAGAAAGTTTTTAGTGAGGTTTAAACCTATGGATATAAAAGGAAAAACAGCTTTAGTTACAGGTGCTTCTCGTGGGATTGGTAAAGCCATCTCAATTGAATTAGCAAGACAAGGAATTAAACATTTAATATTAGTAGCTAGGGATCGTCAGAAACTAGCCGAAGTGGCCACAGAAATTGAAACAATAGGAGTTAAAGTTACTACTTTATCTTTAGATCTGACGCAATTATCTTCGATTAATATTGCGATCGCTCAGGCATGGAGTACTCATAGACCGATTCATTTACTCGTTAACTGTGCAGGAGTAGCACACCAGTCAACATTCTTAGATAGCCAAGCTCACAAATTTGAAGAAGAAATTTCTCTCAATTTAGTGGGAATGATGAACATCACGCGCCTATTGGCGAAACGGATGGCAAGTCAAAAAGAAGGCACAATTGTCAATGTTTCTAGCCTGATGGGTAAGGTGGCAGCTCCCACTATGTCTACTTATTCGGCAACTAAATTTGCGATTGTCGGTTTTACTCAAGCTCTGAGGAGTGAGCTGGCAGAACATAATATTAAAGTTATTGCTCTACTGCCGACTCTAACTGATACGGAGATGGCACGCAATCTTAAATTATTTCGTTGGGTGATGCCGATGACTGCTGAAAAAGTTGCTCAAACTTTGGTTTCAGGACTACACAAAAACAGGAGTGAGATTTTAGTCGGATGGCAGAGTTATCTGGCAGTATGGTGTCAACGTATCTTTCCTCAGCTATTGTCCAAGATTATGATGTTGTCTGCACCAGCAGTATCTTCTCTAACTCTAGCTCAACAAAAATAGGAAAATAGGGAGGTAATCATGTCAGAACTGAAAAAAGAAAAAGAGCGTATAGTTTCCATAGATTGGCTCATAGAAAAGTATCAGCAGCACCCCTAGTATGCAAAGAGTAAAAATCTTAAAAGAAAAACTTAAACAGGAAAAACTGGAAGATAAGATCTTTTATCAGTCCATCAAAGATCGAATAGCCAATTGCCATTCCACGATAAAATAAGTTCATGTGACTGGAAGCATAATGTTGCCACTAGCGGAGGCATAACTTTGCCACACAAAACTCCACAATGCTCATTTTTACGTTGGGCAATTTTAATAATTTTGCTAATTAAGGAAGCATATATTTGCCGAAAGTTTAAAATGGAAACATAAACTTGCCAAGAGTATCTGTATGTGACTTAAACTATAACTTTGCCACAAAATATAAAATAAAGCATAAACTTGCCGAAAATAATACTCATAAATTAGTTAGCTAATAAATTGCCATTACTTAATTCAACCTCTGTTATTTCATACGGTTGCTATAGTCATTCCCAATAGCAACCGTATCATTCATACCATCAAAGTTATTGAATTGACGTTGCCAAACCAGAGCAGCAAAAAGTTCTTGAGGAGAATAAGATTTGGCGATATGCTGAATTTTTTTGAGGTCTAGCATAGAGCGATCGAGCGGAGAGTTAAGATGAAGAAATAGAAGAATGGCTTAAACGAGAACTTAGGCAAGAAGAAGATTAATATTATGCGACCGCGCTTCTCATTGGTTTATTGCAAGATATCGAAACGAACGAACTAAAGCATAGAATATACTTTGCCAAAACTTCTTTCTGTTCAAAAAGGAAGTAACCGCTCACTTACAATCTTGGATCTACAGGTTCACTTTCAAGTGCCAATACCCCAAACACGCATTCGTGAACCTTCCTCAATGGTTCGTTACTAACAAAACGCTCTATAGCCTCAATACCGAGAGCAAATTCTCTTAGGGCAAGCGATCGCTTTTTACTCAAGCCTCTTTGTTTTAGTCGTTCTAGATGTTCG
>CAVRWR010000051.1:0-6559 GCA_963724445.1 uncultured cyanobacterium
TAAAACTAGCGAAGCTGTCACCAGGGGCAATCTAGCCTAGAACCCTTGCCCTATAAGTACTTTAAAATCGAAATTAAGCAGCAATCTGAATTGGCAGCCTCTCATCAAGATTCAAGCGGAAAGTTCCATACGGATTAACATGACTCCAAATTAGCGGTGTCAACGCCCTTAAATCATCGGGTTTCATTATCTTCATCCACTCAGGTTCAGACAGCACATCCTGAATCATCAGCGTGTTCACATACACTAAACATGACTGTAATAGATGCAAAGATAAAACAGCTACCTCCTGGTCTTCCATGCGATTAGTCGCTATTTCCTTCCCTTTCCCAAAGAAGATAAATCCATTGGCATTATTCCAACTCTCGACAACATTCAACGATTCATTAACTTCCCGACGTAAAGCTTCCGAATGCAGATATTTACAGAGGAAAATAGTTTTGATTGCCTTTCCTAGTTCAGCCAAGGCGCGATAGGTTGGATGACTTAAATTTGAGCGTGTGAACCGTTTGAGTATAGCTTCGGTTTCTGCTGTTCCTAATCTTAAAGCCGTCGCATATTTAATCATTTGGTCGTACTGCTGACGAATCAAATCCCAATTAATCGAACGAGTTAGAATTGGCTTTAAATTAGGATAGGCATTACTTTGACCAGTTGAGGGAAGATACAACTTTTGTTTGTGAATAGCTTTTAAACGAGGCATTAAATTAAAACCCAACAGATGAGTAAAGGCAAAAGCGACTTCAGACTGTCCGTGACTATCAACATAATTCTTCTCCACCTTCATATTGGTACAGTGACGCAGTAAACCCTCGATCATTGCTGCTACTTCCGATGAAGAACAGGTCTTCAATTGAGAATAAATACAAGCCGAATTTTTATCGACGTGCCAATAGATCATGACTCCTCGACCGCCATAGCGTATATGCCATTCAGTCATCAAATTCTGATCCCAAGCACCAAACTTTTTCGAGTCACTGGCACAAGTAGTTGTACCTTCTCCCCAGATGTGAGGCAGTTTAGCTGCAAAGGTGGCATTAACAATTTCAGCAATAGCATTTCTCAATTGGGATTTGTGGATAAATTTACGCCGAACATAGAGCAAATCTTGATATTTTTCTCCCAACTCACCCAAGCTCAAGCGTTTAATGCCTGTATTCGTTCCTAGCCCATAGAGGTCAATCAGCAAACGTTTTTGTAATACTTTGGGGTGAAGATTTTCCCTACTGGAGACACTTCTGAAGTGTTGGGTGAAGTTGACTTGTAGATCGGTTTCCTTGAGCATATCTAGCAAGCTGGTCATTGACCACCGCTGCTCAATTTCTTTCTTGAGACGTTTTAAATTTAGAGGTTCGGGCGAGGCAGCAAAAGGAGATAATTTAATCCAGCCGTTATTCTTGGTGAGAATTTTAACTGGCTCATTCTTGAGCATTCCTAGATCTAGTTGTGCCAAGCCATCTGTCATTTGCTGCTGAAGATTAGTGACAAATGCTTCGACATCCTCTGGTTGCTGGAGAGCCTGATAATAGGCTTCTTTTTGCTGTTCAAAGTCAGTGGGCAAATCTTCTTCTGGGTTACGATAGCGGTTTGCTCCCACTACCCAAATTTCTTTGCACCGCAGTCCATCTCGTAGAGCTTGAAGCACTGCTAATTCGTAGTTAATACGATTAATCTTAACGCTGCCATCATCCTTAGTTTCTAAAATCAGTTCCGATAGACTAGCTCCAATAATCCCGTCTGTCGGGACATTTTCATTTGAGTCATAATATCTTTCCCGACTGCCGATGTATTTTTTCAGAAGTTCTAAGCCTTCAATTACAGGTTTGTGTATCTCATTGTTGGAACGAAATTCTAATAAGTTGAGCAAAAATGGCAACATCCGCCGATAGTGGTTGCCATAGGAGCTTCGCATGACGGTGTAGACTTTTTCTTTGTAAGCTGTTCCCGTTAATTTGAATTCCCGCACCAGGTTCTTCAAGGTTGCTTCACCCACAACTGGATAAATTACTTCTTTGATTACCCCATCGGGTTTATCCATTGCTGCTTCTGCCAATTGAAACAAAATACCCGTCTTGCCACTGACTTTCTTAAAATCATCCAAAAGTTCCTTACTAACTCGTCTTTCGGCTCTGGAATTAATACGGTGAATAATTTGAATTAGTAGTTCAACTAATTTATCGGTAATTTCTTGAGTTCTGAGCCAACAGAAAGCAGACAGTAAAGTATAGCGACGGTTATCTGGATGACGACGTAATTCTCTTGGTGGTTCGACGGCAACTCGCTGTTTATAAATTTGGAGAACTTTGTTAGAAATTCCTCCAAAGAGATTATCTGGTAATTTTAGTTGGCGCAGTTGTTCTAATTTGGCAGATTCGGAGATTAAGCTATCAAGACCAATGCGTCCTGGGTCGCTCTTCAGAATAGCTAGGGGCGAAGAAGTATTGTGAGGAGCAGTGTTTTCCGTCTCTTCTGATTCTTTTGAACCATCGGTATCGGAAGTAGTTTTTAGTAGCTCGTCTAAAGAAGTGCGGACTGGTGATAATAGTTGTTGGGCAATCTTGTCACAAAAGCCATCCTCAAAACTCCGAATCGCTGAACGGACAATACGTTGTAGTCGTTCTTGAGTAGGGGGTTCTATCTTAAGATGATGCAAACGTTCTTTGGCTGCTATTTCGAGAGATTCTGGTTTGAGGTCGTATGCTAATACTTGAGTTACTAACCATGCTGTAAGATTATCACCATCTTTAACTGTTGCTTCGATGATACCGAGAAAGTCGCGAATAATGGCACGATGGGCTTTGATAGTTCTTCCTTGCCAATCATAGCTATCAAATCTGTCAGGAGAAACCTTCAGGATTTGGGCAACGTAACCAATAACATCGCGAGGAATTTCCGTCTTGGATGTGGGAAAACGCCCTTCATACTGAAAATACTTGAGTAACAAAGCTATTCCCAGACGATTAGTAGCTGTTTTCTTGGTCAATAAGTCTAATTCTGCGGGGATAAGTGTCCAATGTTCGATTAATTCTTCTGGCTGCCAGTTCCGTTTCATTGATGAAAGATATTATGCGTGACTATCTCTCATTATTCAGCGATTGAGCAGTTGGGAGGAGTAAATTAACTTCTTCTTTTGAGATTTATATATTCACTTCCTATTAAACCAAAAATATTGCAGCTTCTAACTAGAGACGGCAAAAATAGCTGATTTGCTTTCTTAAAGTTTTTCTACAATTGAGGTAAAATCTAACTTTGAGAGAGGGCTGATTATGATTACTTTGACTGCCCCAAGCACTGAAAGCTGCAAAACTTCTCGCGACCATCTTACTGCTTCAGAAGTAAAACTATTAATTGAGACGGTCAAAAGTAAAGATGGATGGTATGCCTACAGAAATTCAATTCTTATTTTAATAATTTATCGTCATGGATTAAGACGAACTGAAGCTGCTCGTTTGCGATGGTCAGATGTAGATCTTAAAGAAGGAACGATTTATATTAGACGAATTAAGGGTTCTCGTTCTGGTCGTCATCCACTTCAAGGTAATGAGATGAGAGCTTTGAAGAAACTGAAGCGAGATTATGCACCTTCACCTTTTGTTTTTAATGGCAATCGCCATACTCCTTTGAGTGAAAGAACTATCAGCCACATTGTTCATCAGGCAGGGTTAATGGCAGGTTTTGATTTTACTGTTCATGCTCACTTACTCCGTCATGCTTGTGGTTATTATCTGGCGAATAAAGGAGTAGATACGAGAACCATTCAGGATTATCTTGGTCACGCTAATATTCAGAATACTGTCAGGTATACACAACTATCTGCTGCCAGATTTGAAGGATTATGGCTGACGGGGGGACAACCTCCATAGTCCATATATAACAAGAGATTTACTGGTTTTAGTAATACATTTAAAATACCAAGCGAATTGATGTAATATTCAACGCTAAAAGTTGAGAAATTAGCAGAATCCTTAAAATATTAGGATTATTTGCAGTTATAGGACTGAAAATAATTAAGAATAACTGTCTCCTATTCAATGAGACAGTCAAAGCCAAAATAATGTTACCTGAATTTTATCTTGAATATCTGAAAACTTATCTACCATCATCAGAATTATTAACCTTACAAATTCTAGTTTGGCTACTACAAGTTCATCGCCAGGTCAGAATTGAAAGATTAGCATCAAGTTTTCCTTATCCCATTAAATGCGAGAGCCGAAGAAAAAAAATACAAAGATTTTTGATGTCATCAAATTTGAGTTTATCTCTACTTTGGTTTCCTTTAATAAAAAAGATAATTTCAACTCAATATAAAAAGGGAGATAAACTTATTATAACTATTGACCGAACACAATGGAAAACTAATAATATTTCAATGGCGAGTGTCATTTGGAAGAAGAGAGCTTTGCCAATATATTGGTTACTTTTATCTAAGAAGGGTAGCAGTAATTTTTATGAACACGTGGCGACAATTAGACCTGTGCTGAAATTACTTAAAGATTATAAGTTAGTAGTGATCGGTGATAGAGAATACAGAAGTACAGCTTTTGCTCTCTGGCTTACAAAAAAGAAAATCTACTTTATTCTCAGATTAAACAAGAGTACTAAAATTAGACCGCGTTATAAAAAATATCAATCCCTTAATTCTTTAGAGATAAAACCAGGAGACAAAGTTTTATATGATGGTGTTTTAGTTACAGAAGAGAAGAGGAAAGAACGATTTAATGTAGTAGTTTATTGGAAGAGAAAATACAATAATAAACAATTACCTAACCCCTGGTATTTGCTTACTAATTTAGAAAATAAAGAACAAGTTATCAAGATATTTGCATCTCGTGGTGGCATAGAAGCTATGTTTCGTGATTGTCCTAAAGGACTAGCTTCGCGTCGTAAAAGTGGAGGATATAATTTAGAAGGAAGTCAAGCTAATACTCAACGTCTTACTAATTTAATTTTACTTATAGCTATCGCTTATACGGCGAGTTGTTTAGTAGGATTAAAAATTAGAAATACTGGGCATCAAGAGTATATTAATCGTCTCAAACTTGAAGGAAAAAATCGCCCCAGACACAGTTATTTTTGGACAGGATTATACGGTACGACATGGATATTATCTATGGATATATGCTGGAGGTGGGTCGAAAAGTTAATGAAAACAGCTATCAATAAGCTGCCATTTTACCTCCAAGGTCTGAAAGTCATGAAACTTATACAGAGTATTGTTTAGCTGGGTTGTCACCCCGTCAGGGATTATGGAGTTAATCCAAGAAAAGCAATTTTGAAGTACCTACAGGGTAAGGGTTTCAGGCTAGATTGCCCCTGGTGGCAGCTTCGCTAGTTTTACCCCATGTCCTTGAAATTTGGCTAATTGTTGACCTGTTAAGTCCCATATTCGTACACTTCCATCATCTCCTCCACTGGCAATTTGTTTACTATCGGGGCTAAAAGCTATATTCCAGATACGACCTCTATGAGCTTCCCATTTTTTTACGTCTATGCGATCGCCAGCAGCAGCAATATGTTTGCCATCGGGACTAAAAAAAAAACCCAACCTGGAAAATTTTCTAGTTTTGGCAATGTTTCTGGCTTGAGTTCTGATTTATCTAATTGTTTAGTCTTCTCTAGATTCCATATTTTGACCTTTTTGTCCATGCCAATCGTAACAATAAGCGGTTTATCAGGATGAAAATCAACAGTTTTGGCAAATTGTTCATCGGCTTCCCCGAATGCTAATTTGTTTCCTTTTAAATCCCACAAACCAATGCGACCCTTACCGCCTTGTCCTTCAATACTTGCTAGTTTCTTGCCATCTGAGCTGAAACTGACATAGCGTGCATAAACTTCATCTTTACCTTGATAAGTTTTAATTTCTTTATGTTCTGGCATTTTTTTTAACTTTATTTCTTGCAACTTCAAAATGTCTTCCAAGTTCCAAATGCGAACTTTACCATCTTCACCAGAACTCGCTAATAATTGTTTATCTGGACTAAATGCGACATTCCAGATTCGTTTACTATCTGCTTTCCATGATTTTAATAGTTTTCCTTGTAAATCCCAGAGTTTGATGCTACCATCCTCTCCTGCACTAGCAATAATTTGGTCATCAGGATTTATTTTAGGACTAACAATACTCCTGACAATAATACTGGGAACTCCTGTCATACGTTGAGTCTCTTTAACTCGATTGACTGCCCATTGTAAATTGACTGTAATCTTATTTTGAAGATTCTCAGTGGAATCAAGTAACTGCAACATAGGATTCTGAACCAATGGATGTTTTACAGCTTTAGCTGCTCGTAAAATCTCAACCATTCCATCTAATGATTCACTTGAGCTTAATAAAGCTTGCGCAGATTGTTGAGATGCCCTAGCTTGATTGATTAAGGCATTTCTCTGACGAATCAAAGCAGCGATAGTCAACCCGCTTAAAACCAGCATGACTGCGATCGCTATCCGCCACCGCCAACTAATATTCTGGCGTTTTTGCAATACGCTTTGCTGCACAAATTCAGCTTCGACCTGGTTTAACCAGTTATCATCGGACTTGAGTTGTTTATCCAATAGA
>CAVRWR010000052.1:0-34926 GCA_963724445.1 uncultured cyanobacterium
AAATCATCACAATTTTTGCTGGGCCTGTCCCCATTGTAAGTTCTTAAAGATGGTCCTCAACTTTCATTTTCGCCTGCAGGCACATATTCTAAACTCATTGTCCTTTTTGTGCACAGATCATCACAAACCAACCTGCTCTAAAAGCGTTCATTGCAGCGACTGCTTCGGTAGAAGCCGAAGCGTTGGTAGCGGCTCAATTCGGATTTGACTATTCCATGCTATTTGAATTTGATTCCAGTGAATTCCCGCCATTCAAAAGGCCAACCACTTCGTTCATTCAACGTCCTCCACTTGAAGAAGATCCCGAGTTTTCGCTACGTCTTCGAGCGGAAGCTGAGATAGGTGCGACATTGGAATGGAATGTTCTTTTCTTTGGCCTTTTACAAGCGACGGTTGCTGCGGATGCCGGATTGAATCCAAAGATTGAAGTCGGTACTGATTTGGAGGCGCTAGTTGTTACCCCTCCATTTTTCTACACACTGAACGAGTTTGCGATTGACCTTTTCTTCCGAGTGCGGGTGTCGCTTGGTTTGAACAATGCCCTCGCTGACGTGTTTGAAGCCATATCTAACATTGGTGATGAACCGGCTTGTCGCTTTGAAATTGACGGCTTTGAATTGCCCGAGCTCAAGAATGAAACAAAGTATAGGACTCTTAAATGAGTACATGACATAACAAAAAAATCGAGAGAATCACTATGGTTTGGTGTGAATCCCGCTGATATCAGTCCGTTCTCCCAAGAACTTAAACGTAATTGTTCCAGCTGACCTAGGTCACGTACTTTTGCAGCTTCTCCCATGAGATCGAAGGCAAGACCTATCTGGTAGAGTTCGTCTTTGGTGATCCTGCTGTTGTTGATGGTCATGGTCAGATTGCACAACGAGAGCAAGTGACCCATGCTGTTTCCGAAAGTGATCAGTATTCTTCCCTTCCTGAATGTGCTGATCATGTGTTTGAGCTGATACTCTTTCTTGAGGGTGATGTGGGCTTGTGTCCAAAGCTCCCTCTTCTGCCATCTTGATTATAGAGGAGATGTAATCCTCGTAGTCGAAGTTGTAGCCTACGATTACATCCAGCAATAGGACGGTAACCAAGGAAGACTACATAAAAAAAAAAAAAATTGCCATTTTTTAGCAGGCCATCGATGTGCAAGACCAGCCTGATGGGTGAACACAGCTTCGCCCACAATGCTTTTGTGTAGGCCCTACCTGGCGGCCCGAAGCGCGCGCTACCAGTTGCGACTGCGACTAGCGTCTGCGTTGATACTGGTGTCGCCGTGGTGCAGGTGGAGCAGCAGGCGAAACTGAAGAATGAAGAACAAAAAAAAAAAACATTGCCAATTGCTAATCATAGGTCGTCGAATGGCAGACTGTACTGTATTGGTAAATGTTCAAAACCCGTAATATGCTGTATGTTTTCTCCTATGATGGCTAAATCATGAATCTGATTAATAAGGATTTTTATCCACTTTTGCTCTAGATTGTGTGACTTTAATAGGGCAAGAAAATTCTGCTCTAGAATCCGATTGATTCATGATATAAAATACCAATACTTACTCGTACAATCCTTTGTAGTATATAATAAGATTATAATTCAACATGATTGTGATTACAATAAATATCAGTTATATACTGTCTAATTGATCTTACAGAGATCTGGATAATGTTTTTATTTTCAGAACATTGTGGATTATTTCCAATCTAACTTTGACATTTTTTGCAGTTGAGTTGATGGCAATTTCAGCTAATAGTTCTTGCAGGGTTTCAAGAGAAATAAAATTACTTTTGAGGCTTTGATACAATATTTGTAGCATTTTGAAAATCACTATGTAATCTTAACCCCATTAACTTTTTCCTCGCTCAGGTTTATTGCCGCTAATTGTTCAGCTGTTGTTCCTGTCTTTTCAACAATTAGTTTTTCTGACTGGTATATGAATCATCTTCGTTTCAATTTCTTTAACTACAATAACTTCTCCAATCTTTTGCTTATGACGTTTAACAACAAGCTTTTCTTCCAACAAAGAAATATTGTAATACTTAATGTTTCTCGGTTAATTATTTGAGAGTCTGTTTGTTGAGATGGATTGATTGGGTCATTGTTCAAAGATATTGTTCAAAAATCTTCTGCTTGATTAGATATTGTTAACGCTGGTTAATAACTTTAGTTTGGCAACGAATTCATTGAAAAGGTGAAGTATAGTCCGGATGTTGGGTATGATTTCGATGAGATGTAGAGAATGATGATTGAACCAATAACAAACTATTTACCCAACGAGTGTTTAGCAAAGCGAAGGAACAGTTCAAAACCCAAGTGATTGATGAATGCCCAAATAGTCATGGTAATCAACAATAGATTCAAAACATAAATGTGGAGGCAAATGATAAATCACCGCAATCATAAAACAACCCTGTATTAAAGCCTCTGATCAAGGGCAATGATGTCCAGGGTGTAAAGGACGTGTTGAGCGATGATGTCCACGATGTAGCCAATTATATATTGAGGGATGATGAAATCCGCGATGGAAGAAGTAGTAGCAAGCATCCTGTAGCAAAATTACGCTGATGAAACTGGCGAAACAAATACCAAATTCCATAATCATCAATTGATTTATATAGTCGGGTATAGCCTGAATCGTAAACAGTCATTACTGCTGCACAAATAGCTAGTGCCAAAGAGCAATCGAAAGGTACATATTTTTTGTATTTCTTGATGATGAGGAGATGCAACATTTGCGGATTGCTTGATTAAAGGCTTACTTGAAGAATAAAAGAGCCAGTAAGTCTCCTTGGGCAACCAAAAAATAGCGTATCAGGATAATGCCAAAAACGCCACAGATAGATAGCCAGAATTTTATCTATTTAATTGTGGTGAGTAATTTCTACATGAATTTCTACATAGTCTTATTCAGCAGACCACGATTAAACTGCCGAACATCTTTAAGTGTCGAACCTGAAGGATTATTAAAGGTTGGTAATTACGCTAAAACTGCCATCTGTTTCTAAAATTACGGCATCCGCATCTTCGATTGCCGCTACGCCATTTGTACGTAAAGCTGCTAAAATTTCACCTTCGGAAGTTCTGCTCATCTTTCATTGTATCTCGCTTGATTTCTCCACTAAATAATAATAATGCTGGTTCAAATTTAACTGATTTTTGAACCATAGATGGAACCAACTGCTATCCAGGTAATAATATACTGGAATAGGACAAGTAAGCAAAACTTAGAATCGCTTTGCCAAAGGCATCTTTGTTTGATAAAATATGCTGGCAATAAATGAACGAAGGGCAATAGTGGTAATAAATCAAAAGAGTTCCACTTGGCTAGGCGTTTTTTTTCCCGATATCCTCAAAAATATTATGATCGCAATGTAACCAATGACACCCGCGATTACAATTTCTAAAAATGGATTTAAGGTCTTTAAACATATAAAAATTGAACCAAAGAACCGAAAATCCGAAGCAAAATAGCGAAATATTAGATGTACCTATAGAACCTTGCCAAAAGTCAGATTGGTAATTTATCGCCCTTCATAATTCATATATAGGGCGAGGACTCCTAAAAAATAGTCAAATAGTTAGCTTAGATTTGTGTAGGGAATGATTTTAACCTGTTCGATATTGAGGCGATCATCTTTCATGATTTTGGCTAACGGCTCAATCGTTGAATATTCGTTGCCTGGAACAGTACCTGCAATGACAACATCGCCGTTTTCAGCGTCAATTGTTAACTTGGCACGAGGAATGTTAGCCTCTAGTTTTGCTCTAATTTCGCTTTCTAGATAGTACATGTCTTACTTCTTGATCTCCAGGACATCATTCCGTTGTTCCCTAGCGCGAATATCTGAACTCAATTGTTCTTGACGAACTTCACTGTTAGCATCGTCTAAAGTCTCTTCTACTTTCGCGGGATTTTCGACAGTTCCATCAACTGAATCAGGTGCATCGGCACTTGTTCTAGCTTTATCACAGCCTACGGCACCAAAAAGTAGAGTACTTCCTAGTAAAAATATTGCTAATTTGTTCATTATGTTTTTTCTTACTTGTTGATAATTAATTTGATTCTTTGTGGTGAATAAATCACCATCAACTCGATGATTTGTGGCGATAATTATGCTCAAGCACCAGAAATCATCATCCAGTGCTTAATGCTATAAAGCTCAACGTTCGATTACGTCGCCTTCTGCATCTACTTCTAATTCTTCACGACGGATTGTTTCACTAGCCTGTACAGTTTCAGTATCTACTTGCTTGCGGACACTTACTTCTTCGCGAACAAAGGCTTGCTTATCAATACTGGCTTTCTCTTCATAAAGATCTACTTTAGCTACTGCACCCTCGGCAAAATCAGTTGTGCCAGGAGCTACAGCATTGCCAGAAGTTGCGTCTGAACGCTCGATAACAATTCTTTCTCTTTCTACAGGTACAGAAACACTAGCCGTCTCAGTTTCAACTCGTTTCCCAATGGAAACCTCCCCTGCCTTTTCACGTTGCTTATTGACCATTAAGCGTTCTTCGTATAGCCTGATTTTATCGTTGTCATGGATGTCAGCTCTAGTTCTGATGTCTTCGTCCACATCTGTAACTGCGGTGGCTTTTGCTCCTGGAACATCGTAAATGCCAAATTCTTCCACGCCGTTCTTTTGCATAATTGCTTCAGCACGGGCGATTTCTGCGGCTGTTCCATTGACAATTACTAAGAAACTGCCTCCTTTTACTCGGTCGTTATATATTTTGGCTTTTTCTTCGGGAATACCCAAACCAACCAACGCACCTATAAGACCACCCGCCGCTGCACCAATACCTGCACCTGCTAGAGTTGTCGCGATCGCAGTTGCTTCGGCACCTGCCAAGAGAATAGGACCAATACCAGGAATGGCTAACGTACCCAAACCTACCAGTAGACCTGTGATCCCACCTAAAGCACCGCCAGTTAAGGCACCCGTAGCAGCACCTTCATCGGCTTTGTTTCCTACTTCTTTGGTAGTGTCCTGTCCACCAATACTATCTGCATCTCTAGCAATTACAGATACTCGATCCATATCGTAACCAGCATCTTTTAGGTCATGGACTGCTGCTTCGGCTTCGTCTCGGCTATAGAATAATCCGCTAGCTCGCTTATAAAAATTATTATTCATTTGAGGTTTTTCTTTGCTTTTGAAAAGTATTCAACTAGTTTTATTAAGTAAATTCGAGATAAAGTTGGCAAATACTTTTCTGTACACTTATTATACTTACACTATTTTAAAGTTGATTCATCTATCTAAAGCACAATTATCTAAATAAAATTGCTCTTACTTTGGCTCAATAGATAATATGTTTTAATCAATTTAAGCTAGCTGTTAATATTTTATGTATCTAAAGACATACTTATATAGTTAGAAAAATTTAATTCCGTCTACCTACTTAATAAAACGTAAAATGACTATAGATTGAGTTGAAGAATAAAACCCAACATCAATAAGCAATAGATGGGTAGAGCGAGCGTCATTATCTATTTATCAAGAGTATTATTTGTTGAGCTTTAGTGAACTTCTCCAGATTTGTATTTATGGTTGGTCATTTACCCGCTTTTCTCACAAAGAGTGCGATCGCTAAAACCAGAAGCCTTACCTCATCTAGGTTTAACCCTGATGTTCACTCCTGCGGTCAAACGACAGTGTGTTGTTAGAGTTCCAGCCTGGATCAGAATCAATTAGAGTTTGAACAAAAAGCAATTTACTTAGCGTAATATTTACGCAAATATATTTAGTTTTGACCTAAATATTATTAGATAAATAGGTATAAAATCAGATATAATTTAGGCATAAAAGTAATTTTAATTTATCTATTTAATGACTCCCAGTTCAACACATTATACTCCCAATCAACTAAACTTTGGAAGTATAAAAGGAAGAAAAGTAATAGCTGATTTTACTGGAGGAAGAATCACCTCAGATGCAGGAATTGTGTTGCTAGCAGAGTTAGACAAAAAGCTCAAAATTACATCTCATTTTGCCGAATGTTTTCGAGATTATCGAGATTTATCTTATGTAGATTATTCAGTTCATAAATTACTGGCACAAAGAGTTTATGGCATTATTTTAGGCTATGAAGATGTCAATGATCATGATAAATTACGCTACGATCCAGCCTTAGCAATCGCCTTAGAAAAGCTAGAATTTTATTGATTCAAACCAAGGTGTTTTAGCAGGAAAAAGTACAATTAATCGATTAGAATATTGTCCAGAAACAATTATCAATCAAAAGTCAAGTCGTTACCATAAAATAGAGCATGACCCCAAAGAAATTGAAAGAGCTTTTGTGGAGATATTTTTAGCATCTTATAAAAAGCCACCAAGACAAATTATTTTAGACATGGATGTAACTGATGACCAAGTACATGGAAATCAAGAAGGAGCATTTTTCAATCCTTATTATAAAGGAGTATGTTATGCACCTTTATACATTTTTTGTGGTCATCATTTATTGGTAGCAAAACTTCGTTCTTCAAATGTTGACCCAGCCGCAGAAGCCTTACCAGAATTAAAAAGAATAATTGGATTGATTAGAGAAAAATGGCAGGATACTCACATCATAATCAGAGGAGATAGTGCTTATTCTCGTGAAGATATTATGTCCTGGTGTGAAGAACAAATCAGAGTTGATTATGTTTTAGCAATGGCAACTAATAGTCAATTAAAGTTAAGAGCTTCAGATATTATTGAAAAAGCCAAAGCTGATTATGAATCAAGACTTAAACCTGTTACTAAATTAATGGAGACATTATTTTCTCCTGATGAAGAATTATCAGAAGCAAAAAAATTAGTTCCAGAATCAACTTGGTATCGTTCTCTTTGCTATAAAACACAAGAGTCTTGGAGTCGAAGCAGAAGAGTTGTTACTAAAGTTTGTCATGGTAGTAAAGGTTCACAAATGCGTCATGTTGTCACCTCTTTACCTGCTTCAAAAATCCCTCCATCTTTACTTTATACTAACAAATATTGTCCGAGAGGTGAGATGGAAAATCGAATTAAAGAACAACAACTTGATTTATTTGCTGACCGAACTTCAACCCAAACATTTGATAGTAATCAACTAAGACTTTGGCTTTCTTCAATGGCTTATGTTCTTGATGCAAGCTTTTCGTCAAAACTGTTTATCAAAAACCTCTTTTGCCAAAGCTACAGTAGGAACAATTCGTCTTTCTTTCCTTAAATTAGGAGCGAGAATAACCATTAGTTGTAGAAGAATTTTAATCGCTATTGCTACTGCTTGTCCATACCAAGATATCTTAGGTATTGCTTACTCAAGAATTCAAGCTATTCCTGATTCTGGATAATTTTAATTATCTTGCAAGATAATTAAATAGTTGCTTAAATGGCTGTTGATTAATTGCCATTTATTTTGTCATGGTCAATTTTTCCTTTTGACTAATTTTTAGGTTATTTTTTGGGAATTTTATCACAATTTAGCCTGATTATTTATCGTCAGTATCTCAAATTTCTCTTGTTAGAAAAAATCCTCAACTTTCAAGCTTTAAATTAGGCTTTCAACTTAATTTGTGAGAAATGCGGGATTTATGAATCGATCGATCGAACATCACAGGTAATTAAACGACCTAAGAAAAAGTTGGTCATTTTTGAGCCATAGGGAGAGTTCCACCAGCGAGAAGGATGACATCCTAGGGGGGCATTGAGACTAAAATCTAATTCATTACAGGGCAGCCAGCGGTCATTCTTACGCCATCCTAAATGCTCGCCCCAAGTTGCGATTAGCTGTTGATTCTGTTCGACGGTAGTAGCAAAACTGCCACCCTGTTTTAGATATGCTTGCAGTTGAGGACTAAAGCCAAAACGACCATCGCTGTACTTAGTCCACAGACGATCTATGACCATTAAATCATTACAGGGAAAGTGCTGAATATCTTCTGGGGTTAATTCTTCAATTTCTTTAGCTGTTACGGCTAAAATCACTCTGATAGTTTCTTTGTCCGCTTCAAACCAATTTTTATCGATTAAATATTTTTGCAGGGCTTGATAGCGATAGCGATCGCCTAGTAGCATTAAATCATCTTCAAGCTGAGATATCTTTGCGGGTAAACTCGATACTTCTTCTAGGTTGCTTTCTAGCTTATCAAAACGGCTGGTAAGCTGGCTCAACTGTTCTTGAATAGTCGCCAGTTGAGTCGTCAGTTGCTTGACAATTTGTTCTTGATTGTCGCTCATCAGTGATTTTATCTAAACTTTAGTAAAAGGGTAGCATTATCAGTCAAAAGTAATCAGTATAGTAATTACTAAATTTTTATCGTCTAAAGCCATGAAAGATTCGACACTCCCAGCACACATTAAACTCGATCAGTTTCTTAAATGGCAGGGAATTGCCCAAACTGGGGGAGAAGCTAAAATTATTATTCAGCAGGGAATGGTAGAAGTCAACGGAGAAGAAGAGTTGAGAAGGGGACGTAAATTATTGACGGGCGATCGCGTTACCGTTGCGGGAACAACCCACAGAGTCGAACTTTAGTAATTAGCAGCTATTCTAGAGAAATAATTGACCTATTGGTATCTTGAGGCATAAAAGTGCGATCGCTGGGTAAAGGAGCAACTGGTTCGGTCAAGGTGAATTTACCCGTATCAATCCACTGTTTTAGCTCTTGAGCAACCTTGAGTGAGCGATATTTACTTGCTAAGGGGGCAACCCTGACAGTTTTGCCATCTATAGTCAAATGACCTTTTTGGAGCTGTTGGTAGCTTACTAACCCAAACGTAGGACGAACTCGGCGAGGAATGGAAAAATCGATGACTGGAGCAACAATATCTTTATCGATGACGGAACAGTTTTCGATCACTTTTTCCGCAGTTACGGGCAATGCCACCCCTACTCCCAACATAATTGAGGGACCATAATTTTTGAAGTAGCATCCTCTTACCCAATCAGAGTTCATTTGTTTGGCATCGCCAATTAATGCCACCGTCGCCGCAGGTCCAATGGGAGTACGATTTGGGAGACGTTTTTGCAGCGGAAAATGTTGGGTTCCTTCCCAAGCAATGTAACCGATACCACCACCCAGAAAAATTTTGCTACCAATGCCGATAGTCGCTAAATCTGGATCGTTGAGCAGGGGAGAAATTCCGCCTGGATTGGAATACACGGCATTGCCTAATCTAGGCTGTAAAACTCCTAAATAGGTATATAAAGTGCGATCGCCGCCATTGACTCCGACAATAAAGTTTTGATAGAGGTTACGAGGATTAAACAAATAAAACTGATTGATGTTGTTTTTGGTAATGGCGTTTTCCCAGATTGTCCGTGGATAACAATCGGTCTTTTGCCCAATTGCCTTTATGTGTACTGCTTTCCCCGCAATTAGATCTTCAATTACATGACCACCACCTTTTTCGATCCCGATTCCCTCGCGCAAATTAGAATCGGTTTCCTGAAGATTATAGTCGGCAGTTGCCGTTGCCCCCAGATAAAGATCGACTGCGCCAAAAGCAGCATATGCCGCTATGCCATCTAGCCAACACTGACGAATTTTGATCGGCGGATCGGTATGTCCCAGGTTGATAATCGCCCCAGTAGACTCCATTGGTTCAAATGTCCCAGTGGTGACAACATCTACCTGTCTTGCTACCTCTGCCACCCCCAAGGTGACAACTTTGGTTTTAACTTCTTCTACTGTCCAAGCAACAGCTTGACCACGACTGATTTTATCGTTGATTTCGGCGATTGTTCGCATGTATTAATTACTATTTCTAGTTACTCCTCTTCTAATACCGTAACTTTCTTTACCTCGACTCGTTCTTTGACCTGCCGATCGCCTGAGAAGGGATAATGCCAGTTGTCTAAAACATCCTTAATAATCACTTCTTTAAACCAAATTTGACCTACCACCGTCAAAGGCAGCGACAGAAGCAACCCGAGAAAACCGAAGAAAGTGGCAAAAAACAGTTGTGATAACAAAGTTAGAGCGGGCAACAGAGATACCTGCTGTGCCATCACAATCGGCGTCAAAATATTACTTTCAACCTGCTGAATAATTATATACAAGATTAAAACTGCTACAGATTTCCAGGGAGCTTCAATCAGGGCGATCGCCATGGGAGACAGTACGCTTAAAGTAGGACCTATATTGGGAATAAAGGTCATTGCCCCTGCTAACATTGCTTGAGAAAAAGGCAGTGGAATACCCAGCACGAATAAAACAATAAAGCTGAGGACAGCAATTACTGCCATATTGAATAAAATTCCGACTAACCAACCTTCCAAACCTGCGGCACAAAGATTGAGAATCTCTTCGACTCGGCGACGATAGAAAGAGGGAAAAAGTCGCTTAAAGCCTTTTATATAGGGGTCTGGATCGGCTAACAGCATCAAAGTAACCGTCAACAGGAATAGAATGCCAAGCAAAACACTCAGAGAGTTATAAAAGATCGTTAATCCTCCCCCCAAAAACTCTCGGACAAATGGCTGTAACTGTTTATTTAATTCCTCAGCATCGGGCAAAAAACTAATAATTCTCGGATCGAGCCGTTCAGATAGTAAATCAATCGAGGTACCTAACCGTTCTATGCCCTGAGGAACCAACTTGGCTAAAGTCTGAAACTGATCGATAAAGGGTGGAACAACAATCCAAATAAAGCACACCGTTACAGTAATCAGCGAAAGCATTGACAAAAATACTGCGTTAATCCGCTTGACGCCCCTCTTTTGAAAGCTTTTGACCAAAATATTGAGGGAAATAGCTAAGACAATTGCGGTAAATAACAGCAGTAATAGCTGCTTAATTTGCCAGAGGATATATAGGGAAATAAATAGGACAATCAGACCAATCCAAGTACCGAGATTCACCTTTTGAGACTCCTTTGAGGCGGAAATACGAGGAAACTGTTCTATAGGTTAACCTGGTTTAATAATCTTGGCGCTTTATTTTATTGATTGTTAATTCACCTTGCCACTGAGCCAATTGAGTAAAAACTCCTTGAGACATACGGCTAAAAGCATTGGAGAATTAGAGCTTACTATATCGCCATCCGAGAATTAAGCCGATAATGACCGATGGTAGCAAGACAATAGTTAAAGCGGTGGTAGTCGTAGCTTCAAGAAACAAATATTGCCCACCATATTTTATTAATAAAGATAGTGCGATCGATAACAAGAGTATTTTTACGATTAAACCTGCTTGAGAACTCATTGGATTCCCTTAAAGCTCAACATCAGCAAATCACCTGGCAGTAGATAAATATTAAATTCTTTTTGATACAAATAACATATACATAACTTTATCAGGCTTTAGAATACAAACAATAGCAAATGAATAGTCTTTTCAATATCTTATCTATATCTTGATTGAATCTGCTTAACGGCGGATTATCTAAATTTTTGCTTGATAAAACCTACTAGTTGATTAAACTGCTTTTTGATTTGTTCGGATTCTCGTTCTAGCCTAAAGACTTTTTGTTTTAGCTGCTCAATTTCGGCATGCAAAGCAGAAACATCGGCAAGGTTATCACTTGCTACTTTTGAGGATGCAGTAGCAGTCGCTAAAGGCTGCTTTTTCGCTTTCAACATGGCATCGCGAATTGCATCAACAAGCTGTTCGCGATCGAATGGCTTCTCGACAAAAGAGAAAAACTCAAAAGGTTCGGTGATCTTGTCTGTAACCTCTTCTTTACGCCCAGACATTAAAACCAACGGAATAGAGCGATATTGAGGTTGCTTTTGGATTTCTTGATAAACTTCCCACCCGCTCATTTTAGGCAGCAAAAAATCTAACATAATCAAATTAGGATTTTCTGTTCTAATTAAATTGAATCCTTCAAGACCATCTTTTGCTTCAATGATATCAAAATTACCTTCTGGTAACATATCTTTGACTCTCATTCTAATGACTTTACTATCATCAATAACTAGAACTTTGTGGGTTGACACGATTTACTCCTGAGCGACTAACTCCTCATGCCTGAGATCTACTAGACTGTTGGTGGCAGTTAGTTTTGGTTTACAAGCTTAGAGTTCCCTTTTAAATTACTAAAATAACAGGAAAAAACATCTAACTGATAATTATTTTTGGATCGAGCTTAGGTAAGCTTACTGACGATAAAGCATTATGGAACATTTTCGACAATCTTCGGCAACAAAAGACCTGTGGCGTACTGAGGTTAACACTCTACCACCTTGGTTAAAACGACCTATTGGTAAAGCAAGTGAATTATCTACTGTGCAAAAAATTATTAAACAAAGAAATATTCACACTATTTGCGAAGAAGGCAGATGTCCTAATCGCGGCGAGTGTTATGCTAATCAAACAGCGACGTTTTTGTTGATGGGACAGACCTGCACTCGTTCCTGTGCTTTTTGTCAGGTGGAGAAAGGTCATACACCCATGGCTTTAGATCCTGATGAACCAGAGAAGGTTGCTGATGCGGTGAATTTACTGAGCTTACGCTACGTTGTGTTAACTTCTGTGGCCAGGGATGATTTGGCAGATGGTGGTGCTAGCTGGTTTGTTAAAGTTATGCAAGCTATTCGCCTGTTAAACCCACATACTAAGATCGAGGTTTTAACTCCCGATTTTTGGAGCGGCAAGGAGGCAGCAATTACTCAAAAGGAGCGAGTGGCTCAGGTAGTGGCAGCACAACCTGCTTGCTACAATCACAACTTAGAAACTGTGCAACGTCTACAGGCACCTGTTAGAAGAGGCGCTAAATACGATCGCTCCCTTAATGTCTTACGCTCTGTCAAAGAGCTAGACCCCAATATTCTGACTAAATCTGGCTTGATGCTGGGCTTAGGAGAAACCGAGGCAGAAATAATTCAGGCTTTAAAAGATCTTAGAGAGATTAATTGCGATCGCCTTACTCTTGGACAGTATATGCGTCCTTCTCTGGCTCATTTACCCGTACAGAAATACTGGACTCCTGAAGAGTTTACTCGTTTGGGCGAGATTGCCACCGAACTGGGATTTTCTCACGTACGATCCGCACCACTAGTTAGGAGTTCCTATCATGCAGGAGAGGAGTGATGTGATTCTCGATCGCTCTAATAGATAGAAACAAAGCGATCGCTTTACTGTAGTTTTTAGCTACAGGCGATCGCAACTAAACTAATTGGTTTCTGGTAATTAAACCTTAGCTTCCTGAACTAACTTATCCCAACCCAATTCTTTCAAGTTGTTATTCCGACGCATGGGACGAGTTGCCAACTCTAAAATATCGCGGGCGTTAGTAAAGCCGTGGATTTGAGCAAAGGTAAATTCAACTGACCACTTGGTATTAATTCCTCTAGCTTCTAGAGGGTTAGCGTGTGCCATACCAGTAATAACTAGATCTGGCTTGAGGTCATAGATGCGTTGAATCTGATTATAGTTGTCGGGTTTTTCAACGATAGTAGGTAAAGGAACACCCATGTCGTTACAGGTTTTTTCCAGTAGTTCTAATTCTGCTTTTTGGTAACGTTTGTCCATGTAGGGAATACCAATTTCAGGACAGGTCATACCACAGCGGATTAAGAATCTTGCTAAGGAAACTTCTAACAGGTTGTCACCCATAAAGAAGACAGATTTACCGCGAATGAGGCTAACGTAGTCTTCTAGACCTGACCAGATTTTGGCTTCTCTTTCTTCTAGTCCTTGAGGTTCAATATCTAGTACAGAACATATTTTTTCAATCCAGGCTCTTGTACCGTCAGGTCCAATGGGGAAAGGTGCGCCGATTAGCTTCGTTTTACGGCGACGCATTAGGGTGGTAGCAGTACGAGATAAGAAAGGATTCACTCCAGATACGTAGTAACCTTCTTCAATTACAGGCAATTCGGTAAAGCGTTTTGATGGTAGCCAGCCCGATACTTTCACTCCTTGCTTCTTAAGTTCTAATGTTAGGTTAGTAACCACAGGATCGGGTAATGAGCCAAACAATACTAAAGGCTTGTGGTCTTTATATTCTGACTCTTGTTGGGTAACATCTTCTTTTTTGCGCCCAAAGTTCAGTAGGCTTGAAACAGCATTACGTTCTTTTTTCTCTTCTTCCTGTTTAGGTGGTTTAGTCGGACATTTGTGCGCCATGGAAGCCAGGACAGTATCTTCCCCTTGAGTAAAGGCATAGTCTAAACCATTGGCACGAGCAGTAACAATCGGAATACCAATTTCTGCTTCTAGCTTGGGTGCTAAACCTTCCAAGTCCATTTTGATGATCTCGGTGGTACAAGTGCCAATCCAGACGATTACAGAAGGATTGCGATCGCGTTTAATTTGTAAACACAATCTCTTTAGCTCTTCGTAATCATTTAACTTAGCGGAAATATCTCCTTCTTCCAATTCCGCCATGGCGTAGCGAGGTTCGGCAAAAATCATTACTCCCATAGCGTTTTGCAGAAAGTAACCGCAGGTTTTGGTTCCAATTACGAGAAAGAAACTATCTTCAATCTTTTGATATAGCCAGGCGACGCAGCTAATCGGGCAAAAGGTATGATAATTACCAGTTTCACACTCAAAATTTAAGGCACTGGTTTGGTCTTGGGCAACGGTCATATTTTATATCTCCTCTCTAACTTTGGTCTAAATATTGTGAATCTGAATCTAAATTTAATTGTTGATTTGTTGTTTTTGGCGATCGCTTTTTGTATTCCAATTCAAGGTCGAAATCTAATCCTAAAACTTCTTGATTATTAATCCTTGTTAGAGACACAACAGATTGCATCTCTAAGTTAAATTGGCGATCAAATCGGTGGGCAATAAGCATATAGATGCTGAATGATCGAGTTATCTTGTTGCCCACCCTACTGTTCTAAAAGCTTTTATTCATCAAACCATCATGGTGTCTAGCTCTTCTTCTTTGGTCTTCGGTGCTTTATCTGCGGGAGGATTGAGGTAGTAGTCTGACAACAGGGAGAACAAATCTCTGTCTTGGGCTTCGTTAGGTACAATTCCTTCAGGCGCGGCTAAAACTTGATCGGCAATGTTGAGATAGTAATCACAGACGTAAGCTAAAGAAGGATCGCTTTCTGCCATTTCAAATAGAGTTTTACCTTTAACGCGAGATACGCGGATATCTTCGATTAGAGGCAAGATTTCTAACACGGGCATGGGAACATGTTCGATATATTTATCAATTAAGTCTCGTTTGGAAGTACGATTACCAATCAGTCCCGCTAATCTTAAGGAATGAGTCCGAGCTTTTTCTCTCACAGAGGCTGCAATACGATTAGCTGCAAATAAAGCATCAAAACCGTTGTCGGTCACAATCATACAGTAGTCAGCATAGTTCAGGGGTGCAGCAAAACCACCACACACTACGTCACCCAAGACATCAAACAGGATGACATCATATTCGTCAAAAGCGTTTAATTCTTTCAGTAGCTTGACGGTTTCACCAACAACGTAGCCACCGCAACCAGCGCCCGCAGGAGGCCCTCCAGCTTCTACACAGCTCACTCCACCATAACCTTCGTAGATGACATCTTCGGGCCAAATGTCTTCATAATGGAAATCCTTTTCTTGAAGAGTATCGATAATGGTAGGAATCAAAAATCCTGTCAAGGTAAATGTACTGTCGTGTTTAGGATCGCAGCCAATCTGCAATACTTTTTTGCCTCTTTTTGCCAAAGCTGCGGAAATATTACAGCTAGTTGTAGACTTACCGATTCCACCTTTACCGTAAACTGCTAATCTAATCTGCCCCACGTTTTTCTCCTCTGCGCTTGTAGTATTAAGAATTTATTTGAGATTAATAATGGCGACGCTTACTGTACTCTAGTTTCTTGCTTGCGTCTATATTGCCAATTATCAATCAATTAATGGAGAAAATAAAGGTCTTTCAGCTGATAAAGTGAGAGATATTATCACTATTACCTTGCATATTTTTACTGGAGCAAAAAAAATGGCTTTAATCACCTCACAGTGACAATAAAACTGTAAATTACAATTTTGTGTTGTATAAAATAATAATTGTGGACAAAAGGCAAAAAATGGTTTTTGAGAACTCAGTCAAAAAATTTAGCCAAACTCCATGACTAAAGCAAAATAATTAGTGAAAATTGCTAAAAGTCTTATGTAATATAGGATTTAGCGATAAATATTTAAACTTAGATCGACTACAAATATCGAATGCGATCGCCAAGCCTGTCAGCGCAACCGCTATATTATCTACTAACTCTAGTCACAAACTGAAGGTTCATCAATAGAGACTGTTGTTTGGTAAAGAAGAGTTAATTTTTTCTCAAATTCAGAAAATGTCAACATTTATAAAGCTAAATAGCCAAGAGTCTTAAGATTACCTTTTGATTGAGTAAAAAATTCTCAGATCATATTCTCGATCTCGATTAACCAAGATGGCAGCTAGGGGCGATCGCTTTAGATCGTGTATTGTGGACTGAAAATCAGCAAACTATAAATTTTAAATTTTAAATTTAAACTGATATTTTAGTTAAGTGCGGTAATTCCTCCAAGACACCCGATACAGAAACTCGCAACGCCTGATGTACCGCTGACAACTGGATTAAATCTGGCTGATGAGTCCATTCGTTCATAAAAAACTTTTTGACTTCAATAGACAATACGCAGGCAGAATAGGGGAAATGCGCGTGAACCCACTCGGCAAAATATCCTCCCTGAAACTTAACGTTTTCTCGAATATCCAACTGCCTACCTAGAAAATCAAACTGCCTTATCTCTTGGATAAAACGTTCGACCACAGGTTGCCAATATTCTCGATTAAGAGTCCCCGTGCCTAAATTAATCTCTGGGTTATATATCTCTGTAGCAGAAGAAGCGTGGATTCCTTGACGATAATGATTGTAAGTATGGAGATCGTAAATAACAAAGCGTCCGTAACGTTGCTCTAATATTCGACAAATTTGAGCGACTTTAGCATAAAAAGCGTCGTACTCGGCTAAAGATCTTTCAATTAAGTCCTGGGGCGGTTCTTCCTGCCAAACCTGCAATCCCCAAGAATCTTTAGGCTTGAGATAAACAGCCCGATCGCGGGGACGATTGAGATCCACTTCAAAACGCGATCGCAAAACAATCAGTCGTGTTTCGGCAATGTCTGTCCAGACAGCGGTAAAGGGATCTTCCTCTCTCTGGCGATCGTCTGAGCTTATAGCAAGTAATGGCTCTACTTCCGAGCGTACATCATGACCGTCATGAAGAGCTACCGCAACGAGCGGTTGATTACCTTCAGTTGAGATCCAAAGCTGTGACATCTAAATTGGTAAACAAAGTAAGCTGTTATTAAAGTACCCAGATGAGTAATTAATATCTGTCCAAAATAAACATCCTGCGACAAAAAATTTCAGTTTAAAAGGTATTTCCAAATAGTAAAACTGAAGCAGTTGCTACAAATTGCCGTAAATTTTAAAATTATGCTATTGGTATGAAGCTTAATAATTCTCGTCTTGGACTGGAACAAGAATTCTTTATCGTCGATCCAGAGGGATTTTTATCCCATCGTGCTGATGAATTTTTAGCACGCTGTTGGCAGATAGCCGAAGAAAAAGGTCGTTCTACTGATTGTTTTGCCCCTGAATTTGTCAAAAGCATTATTGAAATTAATACTGTTCCAGTTAATAACTTTACCGAATTAACTGCTGAATATCTCGACCTGCTAGGAATTTTGTTGCAGGGGGCGAAAGAACTAGATTTGCGGGTATATCCCCTATCTACCTATCCTCTATATACTACTCCAGTGATCAGGAATAAGGCAAATTACCATTTGCAGGTAAGGACTGTCGGAGCGGGAAGATTTGATAATGCGGCTAAATGTACGGGGACGCATATTCATTTAGATTTGCCCGACGATGTAGTAGATCGCCGCATTGGCATTGCTTATAATTCCTCCTCTGAAGCTAGAGAAAGGGTACTTAGTATTTATAATCTGGCGATCGCTTTTGATGCTGCCATTATCTCTTTATCTCGTGCCTGTCCTTTTTATGAGGGGGAAGTAGCGGGAAAAGCAATGCGAACAATTCACTATCGGGGAAGTAAACGTTTTGCTTGGTCGGGAGTTTATACTAATCTCCAGTCTGTAGGTGGCTTAATGCCCTATGCCGCAACCGTAGAAGATTTAACCCGACAGCTATTCAATCGCTACCATAGTTGGCTACAGGCAATGGATCGAGCAGGGGTAGACAGACAAATCTTCCTTGATTCTGGTGGTGAATTGCTAACCGCAGGATGGAATCCAGTTCGGCTTAATTCTATTGGCACAGTTGAGCTTAGAAATGCAGACAGTAATTATCCCCAGGTAACATTAGCGTTAGTCGCTTTGATTTCTGAAGCTGCCAATCGAGTTCGTCGTGAAAACATCACCGTTAGACCAAAGCCAGGATGCCAAATATTTCAGCTACAGGGACAAGAATTATCTGTACCCGAATTTGACTACTTGAATAATGAGTTGCTCTATGGGGCGGTAACTGAGGGAATAAAAAATACAGCGATTAAAGATTATCTCGATTCAATTTTAGAGTTTAGCTGTCAAAACGACAGTAAAGTTGGTAATTACTTGTCTCGATTCCAAACAACCCTGGGAGAATATACTACTACTGAGGAGCAGTTATTAGCCAAATTTCCAACCACTACGGGCATTATCTCAGAATCTGATGGTTTGGCTTTGGTTCGCAATTGTTGCGATCGCCTTGAAGAAGAGGTCAATTATCTGCTTAACCCGAACTCAGATTAATTATTGACTAACTGCTGATTTGGCGATCGATACATCAATCTTGCCAAAATAAATGCTGAAGGCAATTAGCAAATATTCCAAACCTTTAAGTAACCAGGGGGCTTCTTGAACAGTTTGTAGCTGATAATGGGTCACAATTAGATGGATTTTTTTCGCCAAATCGGCTTTTGATTCGGGACAAATCAAGGTAATCTTAACCAGAATCACCATTACCTGAGCTGTCCCCAGATTAGCAATCAACTCGGCAAATTTACTAGAATCGCTATTCATAGCAGTATCGATAACTAGAAAGCTAAATAACTGACGGCAAGTCTGTAAAATAAGAGTTCTATTCAAGGGTTTGTCATCAGAATTAGCAAAAATATTCTTGAATTTTTGTTTAAGCCTGCTATCAAACCTGTAGGTGCTGTTTCGCGGTTGGATGTTGCTAACTAGAAAAAGATACAGATCTTGTTTAAACTTATGGTAGGTAAGGCGACGTTCATTTTCGGCAATAAAAAGCTGCGATCGCTCTAGCAGACTGCTGTTGTTGTCTATTTTACCAATGTATTGTTGTAAAGCAATTCTAAAAGCAGCTTCTGAAAGTAAGCTCGGGTTTTCGGCTTTGATAATCATTTTTCCCGCACCTTTAGACATCAGCTTCATTTTTGCCAGTTGTTTTAATCTAAACCGATAGATAATGTGTTTTGATAACTTGATTTCAAAGTCTTTTTGGCGATTTTCTTCTAGTTTTTCCATCAAGGAAACCAGATTTGGTGCCTGAATATCTTGAGGTAACAGGTACTGATATAGATAGGGATAGCGTATTAAATAATTATTGATAATAAGATGGCTGTAGCTATCACTGTTATTACCATCATTGCTGGATATCTGATCGGTAGCTAGAGAGTTGCTCAAACTGACCTGAGCAGTTTGGGGAGGCATAATGAGCGCCACTATTGTTTTCAGCTGAAGATAAGAGTCTGAGAGAAAATAGTGGGCAACTAATTGAGTTAGCTGCTTACGACGACGGTCGTGAGATTTCGTTGTGCCAATAGTCTCTATAGCATCAAATAGTTGTGGAACGTAATTTATTGATTCTGGAGTTTCTAGCCAGCAGTCCAAAATAGTGTAAAAACACTGACTCAGAAAGATATCAACATGGCGATTGGCGGAAGGAAACGCGCCTTTGCAAGGCGCATGTTCCACTTCCGCGTTAGACTTGCGCCCTTCGGCGACGCGTCCCTCGCCATCAAACTGCTGATTAGCAGAAAAAATTATTTTCTCTAATGCCCGAGATACCCGAGTCTCAACATTTTTTGCTAACCCAAACAGATTTTGCAACTTGAGAATTGTTTCTGGAGGGGATTGAATAGCTGCATCACGACGCAGGTATTCATAGATTAGACTGCACCCTTGATTATCTGTATGTCGAGCCAAACCATCTATGTCTCTAATCACTGCGAGAAATCAAATATATAAACTCTCGTCATATCTTAACCTCAGATAATTTGAATTAGAGAAAAATCGGCTTCGCCGAAATGAATGCTAAAAGCTACCTGCAAATTTTCTAGAGACTTAACTAACCAGGGGGCTTGATCTTCGGCTACGGCTTCATAATGAGAGAAAAGAATTGAAAATCGTTGCTCTAAATAGGGTTTAACCTTATTACACAACAATACTAGTTTAAGCAATAAGCCAATAGTTTTTACCTCTCCCAAGTGATTTACCAGATTTAAATAATGCTCATGGTTATAAGTACTTTTGCTATCAACCACCAAAAATTTAAATAGTTGACAGTAGGTGCGCAGGGTTAAAAATTCGTCTATCGGTCGATGATCGAAATCTGTCAGAGTATTTTGTAGATAGTTATATAGCTTATGATTGAAGTGTCTTTCCCCATAGCTCGAATCAATCCCAGAAATAATATACTCGTATAAATCCGCTTTAAATTCTTTGTAGTTTCTAACTTGACTGGTATAGGTGAGAAAATTTTGGGATAAATCATGATAGCTATAGTTTCGTTCAACTTTGCCCATGTAGTGACGTAAGGCTCGATCTAATTCGCGATCGCTCAACAAGGTAGGATTCTCTACTTGGTTAATTAGTCTTTTGGGAATTCTAGTTTTGTTTGCAGCTTTAAACTGTTTGACCAGTTTTGCCACTCGCACTCGGTGGGTAATATATTGAGATAAATTTAGTTCATAGCTAGATTGAATTCCTTGCTGGATAGTTTGCACTGTCTGGAGAAATTCGTCGGTACTCCCCTCAGTTAACAGACAATGCTGATGTAGATAGGGATAACGCTGAATCAAATCCCCTACCGAATTGGTTACGATCTCGATTCGCCGAACTCTTCTTTCCCCAGGCTCTAAGGTACCCTCAATTAAGCGAGCTAGACGCTGGATGCGCACAAAGTACTCGTTATGTTGAAAATCTTTGATATACTGCCTCAATCTACGAGAAATTCGAGAATTAGCGCCCTCAGGAGGTAATGCTCTCTCAATTAAACCGACTAATTCGATGACTTCAAATCTTGAACTAGGCTCTATTTGCCAACGATTGATGATGATATGACAGCAGCGGTTAAAAAATGGCGGAAATTCTAATTCTGCATTTTCTGCTTCTACGATCTTTTCTAAGGCGACGCGAACGCGCTGGTCTTTATAACCAGTCCCTCTAATAAACAAATCATGAAACCGATCTAACATCTCACCAGGGGATTC
This sequence comes from uncultured cyanobacterium, assembly GCA_963724445.1. Classification (GTDB taxonomy): domain Bacteria; phylum Cyanobacteriota; class Cyanobacteriia; order Cyanobacteriales; family Xenococcaceae; genus Waterburya. The sequence continues at coordinate 21,359 of CAVRWR010000052.1, forward strand.
CGTTTTGACGCGATACAATAGATGATCGTAAATTTGCTGCTGTTCTTGCCTAGTTGAATATGAATTTCGACATTCTTTTCCCACCACAATCAATTATCTCCCCTGAATCATGTAAGGAAAATCTTATGAAATAGAATATAAAACTATTTAAAAATATAATTATACTGCTCAAATACATATCTTGGATTTTAAAGCCCAAACCTAACTAATGCTGTAAATTTACTATCAAGATTTTGATCGACATATTTTAGTGTATCTACTCAAAAAAATATTTTCAAATATCCAATATTTATTACTAGCAAACATATCCGTTTATATTAAATAGATATACGTAAAGATAGCGATATATTTTGTCATAAAACCAAGATTAAAGATTTGTTTTAGCCATGCTTAGTATTATTACTGAAAGGTACTATCTAATTACCTAATAATAATTACGTCCGTAATTATTAGCCATCAAGAATGATAATTACTTTGGAGCGAAGATTTGGGTTCTGGTGACTTTGGTGCTGTCGGGCTGTAGTTGAAGTAAAATCCAGTTAATCCATCCAGAAATAAAAGGCAGGGCAAAACAGAGAATTAAAGCGATCGCTACCCAGCGAAAAATTGCTGGTCTTTTATTCCCTTGAGTCGGATGACCGCAACTTAGGCAAATTTCTGTTCCTACTGCATTCATTGTACCGCATACTTTACAGGGTTTGAGAGACATTATTTAAATGATTAGTAGTTACTGATTACTGACTTCTTCCTCAACTGGCATCAGATTGCCGATGCTCTTATATTCTTCGTAAAACAATCCCAGTAATCCTCCCAAAGTACCTAAGCCACGAGCAATGTACAGTAAAGAAATTACAATAGCAGCTTTTCCTAATAATAAAGAAGGAATAATTCTGATTAGACCAATAGTAATCAAAGCAAATCCTTTGAACATCCTAATTGACTGCACGTAAAAGGATGGATATAGCTCTTTCTCCGCAGAACTATAGCTGCTAGGTTCGCGATAAGCACGCAACAGTATCCATCTTAAGTTAGCCCGAGAAGACGGAATGATATCGTAAACAATTGCTTCATCAGCCCAAGCAATCTTATATCCTGCTTTATGGAGGTTCAAGAATAAATGGCAATCAGAGCCTCCAGAAGTAGCAAAGCGGTTATCAAAAACTGGATCTAGGTTCCTTAAGATTTCAGCTTTAACAATAACGTTGTTGGTATAAGCGACTGGTCTTAACTTACCTGTGGAGTAGCGAGGAGGTTGGAAAAATTTGCCCTTGACAATCCAGTTGGAAACCTGATGATTTTCAAAACGTGGTATTACAGGACCAGTAACGATATCGGAGTTATATTTTTGCTGTGCCAACAATAGTTCCTCTAGCCAGGATGATTCAGGAATTTCATCATCATCGATAATTGCGATAAAGTCTGTCTCGACAGAGATCATCGAAATAGTCTTGTTTCGAGCATAGGTAATACCTCTTTGAATTTCTATATCCGTTTTCAAACTCCATTGAAATTGCGATTTTAGCTCTCGACAAATTTCTTCAGCCGAACCTGCAAGATCATTATCTACCACGATAACCTCTACTTCAGGTCGCTCAATTTTTACAAACACTAATTGATTAAGCCCCTCTAGCAAAAGCCGAAATCTCTTCGGTCTTTTATAGGTGGCAACACATATAGATACCAGCATGCTCTAATCTTACTAGCATAAATTTTGGTTTAATTTATGTTTACTAAATTTGACTATTATCGGTAATTGAAACTACTTTTTTTAACCAATTATTAATCCAAGGATATTTGTAGATATTTAGTAAATAAATAATCCATGTTTAGCATTATGCATAAAATAGATCACAATTTTAAATGTAGCTATGCAAAACGTCGAGAAATCAACTAATATTATCACTTTATTAATCGTATATTTTGCCAGGGCTTAATTGTAGACTATATAGTCAAGTTATGTTCGATACTGATAAATGTTGAATTTACAATCCTGCACATACTTTAATTTATTATATGTATACTGACTAATCTTAAATTTAAATAATCATGAGAATTAATGAAGCTAAAGAATATTAGAGTTAAAATTGCTCAGATTAGCAGCAAGTCATTGTTTAAAGACACCTCCTGGTTATTAATTGCTAGATTAATTAATGTCTTAGTTCAAGCTGCTTATTTTATAATTTTGGCTCGCTCTTTAGGAACAGAAAACTATGGTTCTTTCGTGGGCATTACTGCTCTAGCGTCTTTACTTTCCCCATTTGTTGGTCTTGGTAGTGATGATATTTTGGTTAAGCATGTATCGGTTGAACGCCAAGTATTTCCTAGTTATTGGGGCAATACTCTATTGGTTTTGCTAGTTAATAGCACTCTGTTAACTAGTTGTTTGTTATTAATTTCTGGATTAATTTTTCCCGACAACATATCTCTAATTGCCATAGGGTTGGTTCTCATTGCTGATTTACTTTGTTTAAACTTACAAGATGCTGGTAATAAAGCCCTGCGAGCAGTAGGTTTAGTGGATAAAGCGGCTCAACTGATAGTCTTAAGCACTTTGAGTAAGCTGTTGGCTATCTTAAGTATCGTGATTTTTATCAACAATTTCGATTTTTCTGCCAATCTGGGGATTAAAACTTGGTCTGTATTTTATTTTTTCAGCTCTTTGTCGGTTAGCTTGTTGACTCTATTTGCTATTAACAAATTAGTAGACAAACCAAAATTAGAGTTAAGCAGATTAAGGTCAGATATTAGCCAGGGAATCTATTTTTCCTTGGGAATGTCTGCCAGTAATATTAACAATAATATTGATAAAACTATGTTGGTTAGTATGGCAAGCTTAGACGCGACTGGAATATATGGTTCGGCATACCGCTTTATTAACATTGGTGATGTTCCGATGATTGCCATGTTTAATGCTACCTATCCCAGATTTTTTCAATATGGCGCTTTGGGATGGGATAGTTGCCTGAATTTTGCGAAGAAACAGTTACCAATAGTCTTGATCTATGGGGTTTTAAGCTTTATCGGTTTCCAAGTTTTTGCCCCAATAGTTCCTCAGATCTTGGGTGCTGAATATCAGAATGTGGTTACTACTTTACGCTGGCTAGCACCATTACCTTTCCTCAGTGGTTTGCATTTGCTGATCGCCAATACCTTGACAGGTTTAGGACATCAAAGAATTCGCAGTATTTTTCAAGTAACGGCGGCAGTTATTAATGTAGGACTCAATATCTGGTTGATCCCGATTTATGGTTTGTATGGCGCAATCTGGGCAACTTTAGCTTCCGATGGCACCAGAGTAATTTTTCTGAGTATTGCTACTCTTCGCCTGTATAGCTTGAGTAAAAAATCAGCCAAATCTTAGAAAGTATTTAAATTAGAGCTTTGGTAATAATCTCTGGCGTGACTCGATCGCTAATAACAGCTTTGCCGATCGCCTGGGGCAAGATAAAACGTACTTTACCTGCTTTTACTTTCTTATCGCTTTTAATCGTTTCTAAAATATCGGCGATCGCTAACTCTGAGGGAATATCCGTGGGTAATCCAGCTTTGACAATTAAGGCATGTTGGCGTTGAGCTTCTGCTGGAGTCCATAAACCCATTTGCAGGGCAATTTTTCCTGCTGCCACCATACCAATAGCTACTGCTTCCCCATGAACAAACTGTTGATAGTGAGTTAGACTTTCCACTGCATGACCGATGGTGTGTCCATAATTAAGAATTGCGCGTAATCCAGATTCTTTCTCGTCTTGAGCAACTACCTCTGCTTTTGCCTGACAGGAGCGAGAGATAATAGTTTCTAGAAGTCGAGCGCCAACATTGTTTAACGAATCAAGTTCATAATGATGTTCGAGTTTGCTAAATAGATCGCGATCCCAGATCACCCCATATTTAATCACCTCTGCCATGCCCGCGCGGAACTCTTTGAGGGGTAAAGTGTTTAGCAGAGTGGGATCGATCGCCACTAATTTTGGCTGATAAAATGAGCCAATTAGATTTTTTCCTTGGGGATGATTAACCCCTGTTTTTCCCCCAACAGAAGCATCAACGATCGCGAGTAAGGAAGTAGGTACCTGCACAAAATTGACTCCTCTAAGCCAAGTTGCGGCAGAGAACCCTGTCATGTCGCCAATTACGCCGCCACCTAAAGCCACAAAGGTAGAAGAACGTTCTAAATGATTCGCTTGAGCAACATCATATATCTGCTGAATTGAATTAAGGGTTTTGTGGGACTCCCCAGCAGGAATTAAATGAGTGTAGGTTTCAAAGCCAGCCGTTTTCAATGACTCTAGACAAGTCTTACCGTAATGACCAAATATCTCTGGGTTAGAGATCACCAGTACCTTTTTTCCCAGATTTAGCTGTTTCATCTGACTGCCTAGCTGCTTTAAACTGCCAGAGGCGATCGCAATTTCATAAGATTCGGTGGGTAAATCGACGGTGATGTTTGGCATATTGGCAATGGCTTAAGGGTAATACAAATCTATTTAGCTGGTCTACTTAGCAATACTTATAGGCATTTTGTCCTAATCTCAGAATTTATTTTATTGACGTGGTTTAATGAAAATTTATTCGTATGAATTTATTGGAATAATGGCGATCGCTTTGATGTTGTCTGCACCTACCTGGCGAGGCTTTACCCTGATTCCACCATTAGATCTAGATCTTCATGCTTTACCTGCGGTTTTAATCGGAATTTATTTAGGTTGCTATAAAAGTGTGGGACAGAGACTTGGCTTTAATAATTATTTTTTGCCGCTAGTAACCTTTGCTCTTTCAGTAATAGCTATATTTACTCTCAAGACAACACTGCCCAAAGATATCCACAAATATCTGCTATAGCTTTAATTAATTTATAATTTATCGTGCTTGCTTCGTGGCTAAACCAAAGTACTAAGATGCTCAATTAGCTGCGGTGCTTGCTGAACTCCCTCAATTTTTTCGGCTGGCTGACCATTTTTAAATAAGACAAGGGTTGGCAATGCTTCAATTTGATACTTAGAAGCAAGATTAGGATACTTATCTGTATCGATTTTGACTACCTGGAGGCGATCGCGCAAATTAGCTCCAACCTGTTCTAAAATTGGTGCCATCATTTGACAAGGACCACACCAGGTAGCATAAAAGTCAACCAATACAGGGACATTGGAACTTTCTAATAGCTCTTCAAAACTGGAGAATTGCTTTTTAACTGCCATAGCGATCGCCTGAGATATTTCTCACTAATTGGGTTGGGTCAAGAAAATTAGTCTAAGGGACTAGTTAGCCTATATGATAGCTAAGTTAACCAGAAACTTTGGTAATTTTCTGGTAATTTTATTGAGTTTCTTAAGCTTATTTTGAAGGGGCAAGATATGGAACTACTCCCAGAAAATCTACAGTATCTCAAAGACAAGGTGGCAGTGGTAACAGGTGCCTCTAGGGGGATAGGGAAAGCGGCAGCGTTAGCCTTAGCCAGCCAAGGAGCAAAAGTTGTCGTTAACTTTGCTCGTTCTAATGAGGCAGCAGAGGCTACAGTCAAGGAGATTATGGACATTGGAGGAGAAGCAATCGCCTTACAGGCAGACGTTTCTCAAAGCGAACAGGTAGATCACCTATTTAAAACCACCCTTGATAAGTTTGGACGGATTGATGTTCTGGTAAACAATGCAGGAATTACCAAAGATACTTTATTACTCAGGATGAAGCTCGAACAGTGGCAGGCGGTAATCGATCTCAATCTAACTGGGGTGTTTCTTTGCACAAAAGCCGTGAGTAAAACTATGCTCAAACAGCGTAGCGGCAGAATTATTAATATTGCTTCGGTAGCAGGACAAATGGGCAACCCAGGACAGGCAAACTATAGTGCAGCGAAGGCTGGTGTCATTGGCTTTACTAAAACCGTCGCTAAAGAATTAGCCAATCGGGGTATTACAGTCAATGCGGTAGCCCCAGGCTTTATTGAAACCGACATGACCAACGATCTTAAGTCCGACGAGATTATCAAGTTTATTCCTTTGGGTCGTTATGGTAAGCCTGAGGAAGTGGCAGGGACAATTCGCTTTTTAGCTTCAGACCCCGCAGCAGCTTATATTACAGGTCAAGTATTTAACGTCGATGGTGGCATGGTGATGGCTTAAGATCGTTGTGACTGCAATAGTTTAGATTGTCAATCTTTAGGTTCGTAGCTGTTAGCTATTAGCCTTTTGAAATAGCTTTTAATTGTCAATTATCAATGGTTACGGGTAGTTCTTGGATTCGTCGGGCTAAGTCTTCGGTAGCGTTGGAGTTGTGCAGTACCATGGTAGTAGTTTCATTGCGCTCAAAACCGATGCGTTCGTAGAAGCTTTGTTGGTGGGTGGTAGTTAAGTAAACTCGTTCTACTCTGCTAACTAAGGGATGCGATAAGACAGTTTGCACCAGCTTTCTACCTAAGCCTACTCCCTGATAGTCGGGGTCAACAACTACATCCCAAATAGCCGCACGATAAACTCCATCGGAAGTCGCTCTGGCAAAACCAATTAAGCGATCGCCATTCCAAACAGTTACAACGGGATTACTATTAGCGATCGCAATTTGTAAGTCGTCTATGTTTCGCTCTTGCGCCCAAAAAGCTGTTTTTGCAAACAAGCACTGTAGCTGTACAAAATCTACTTTTGATTTATCGGCACAAAACTGAATATGACTACAATCCATTGCGATTAATACCTCTGAATGAAATTACAAAAAAAACTTTATATATTACGTGAAAAATCTAACTTAATCTTTTGAATTTAAGTGTGATTCAAAACATCAATTCAATTCCTCGATCAGTAGTTAGTTTTTTATCTTACAGATAAATTTGCTAATTTTGGGCTAAATACTTAGGATTTGTGTCTCTATTTCCTGACATTGAAAATATCTATTAGTAGTCAATAGTTAGTAGCGTCATTTTATTAAAAGTTGTGGTAGTTAGGATTGATAGTTAGATTTAAAGAAAAATATTAACTATGCTGAACAATTATTCATGAGTTCTCAACGTCTGGGAATATTATATGCAGTTTTAGCCTACGGCATCTGGGGATTGTTTCCAGTGTATTGGAAGCTCTTGGGCGCAATTCCTGCTCTAGAAATTTTGAGTCATCGTGTCATCTGGTCTAGCATCTTACTGTTAGGAGTTTTGTTTAGCTACAATCGTTGGCAAGAGTTTGGCAAGCTGCTTTTAAAACCAAGGCGATCGCTACCTTTACTCGCTTCAGGCAGCATCTTGGCTTTTAATTGGGGATTATATATCTATGGAGTTACCAGCGATCGCATAATTGAAACTAGCTTAGGCTATTTTATTAATCCTCTGGTTACTGTGCTGTTGGGGGTGATTATTTTACGTGAGCGACTTCAATGGTTACAGTGGACTGCATTTAGTTTGGCAACTGTTGGTGTTAGTTACTCGATTTTTGCCGTGGGACAAGTTCCCTGGATTGCTTTGGGTTTGGCTTTTTCCTTTGGAACTTACGGACTTTTAAGGAAAATAATTGTTGTTGACCCTTTACTAGGATTGACCGTAGAAACTTGTTTATTAGCACCCGTGGCGATCGCCTATCTTGCCTGGCACAATGACAATCACTTCGGACAAAATGGCGTAATTACTCTGCTTTTGATTGGTTGTGGGATCGTAACATCTGTTCCTTTGTTCTGCTTCAACAGTGCCGTACAGCGTTTACGACTTTCGACGATGGGATTTTTTCAATACATTGCCCCCAGTCTGCAACTAATCATTGGCGTTTGGCTATACCACGAACCCTTCACTAGAAATAATGCGATCGTCTTTGGTTTGATTTGGACTGCACTAGCACTTTATTCGGGTACTTCTCTTATCAATCGCAGAGCATGACAAGAAACTGATAAAGTAAGGTGATTTAATCCTTGCAACATTATTTTTGCTTAATTAATAAATAATTTTATGATTACGATCGCTTTACCCAAAGGTGCATTATTAACCGACAGTATTAAATTATTTAGCAATCTAGGTTTAGATTTTAGTGCTTTTTTAGATAAAACTAATCGCCAGCTACAGATTATCGACCCGACTAATACTGCCAAAGCATTACTGGTAAGGGCGCAGGACGTTCCTGTCTATGTAGAATATGGTCAGGCACAGCTAGGAATTGTCGGTTACGATGTGTTACGGGAAAAACAGCCAGAAGTAGCTAATTTAGTCGATCTAGCATTTGGCTATTGTCGCTTATCAGTAGCCGTTCCCGCTAGCAGTCCATATCGACGTTCGGTTGAGTTACCACCCCACGGTAGAGTCGCCTCCAAGTTTGTCAACTGTGCCAAAGAACACTTTGCTGGTATCGATCTTCCCGTGGAAATAGTTCCCTTATCTGGTTCAGTAGAGCTTGGTCCAATTACAGGAATGTCTGAGGCGATCGTCGATTTGGTTTCTACGGGCAAAACTCTTAAAGAAAATGGCTTGATTGAAATTGATGTGCTGTATGAAAGCAGTGCCAGATTAATCGCCCATCCTTTAAGCTATCGCTTGAATCGAGATAATATCAACGATCTGGTGGCGAAACTGAGAAACTCAGAAACCAAATAAGCGCATTTTGATGCCGATTGATGCCGATCTGGCTGTGATCACTGCCATAATTTGATTAATGGTAGAGACGCAATATATCGCCTCTCTACATAGATATGATCGGATCGAAAATAATTCAATTGATACGTATTTTATGACTGTAGTCTCTCCCACGCCCAAAATTACCACCCGAAAGCAAGATAATGATTGGCGATTATTCCTCAAGTTAGCTCCCTACACGCGAAAAAGTCGAGGAACATTAGTAATTTCCTTGATATTATTAGTGCCATTGGCGATCGCTGGTACAATCCAGCCGTTAATTATTGGTCAGGCGATCTCATTGCTCAAGAATGAGCCAACCTGGGAATTTCTCAAGGGGGTATCAGTTGCTCAGGGAATCAATCTTTTATCGGGCATTTTGCTGGGTACAATCATTGTTAGGCTAATGTTCGCCTCTACCCAGGGGTATCTAGTACAGAAAATTGGACAAGAAATAACTGCCGAAGTTAGACAGGATTTATTTACTCACGTAACTTCTCTCGCCGCCAGCTTTTTTGACCGGACACCTGTAGGCAAGTTAATTACCCGTATTGCTAGCGATGTGGAAGCTTTGGGCAATGTCTTTGCCAGTGGTGCGGTGGGAGTAGTCAGCGATTTCATCACTATTATCGCGATGGTGGTCACGATTTATCTACTTAACTGGCAGTTAGCATCAATCCTAGTGTCGATGTTGATTCCTGTGACGGCACTGATTATTTTTTTCCAGCAGCAATACCGTAAAGCCAACTATAAAGCCAGAGAAGAACTGTCTCAGCTCAATTCCATGCTGCAAGAGAATATAGCAGGAATTAATATCGTTCAACTATTTCGCCGAGAAAGATACAACAGCGAAATGTATCGTTCGATCAATGAACGTTATCGCCTAGAGGTTGATAAAACTATTTTTCATGATTCGGCTGTATCCGCCACCCTGGAATGGATTGCTTTAGTGGCGATCGCCGCAGTCTTGTGGTTAGGAGGAGTGTTTGTTTTAAAGGATACGATAACCTATGGAGCGTTAACTACCTTTATTCTCTATGCCCAAAGATTATTCAATCCCCTGCGTCAGTTTGCCGATAAATTCACCATGTTTCAGTCGGGATTTACGGCGATCGAACGGATTACCGAATTGCTTAACGAACCGATTGAAATTAGGGATAAGGTAATCTCTATAGCAGAAGGACACCGTACCTTGGTAACAGACGATCTAGGCGGCTCAAAATCTGGCGAAATTCGCTTTGAAAATGTCTGGTTTGGCTATAAGCCTGATGAATATATCCTCAAAGATCTTGATTTTGTGATTAAGCCTGGGGAGAAGGTAGCGTTGGTAGGTCCTACTGGTGCGGGCAAAAGTTCGATCATTCGCTTATTATGCCGTCTTTATGAACCCACTAAAGGCAGGATTTTGGTAGACGGGATTGATATTAGAGATATTCCCCAAGCAGATCTACGACGTTATATCGGCGTAATTTTGCAGGAAAGCTTTTTGTTTGCTGGAGATGTCAAACGCAATATCACTTTAGGCGATAATTATTCTCTGGATGAGGTCAAACAGGCAGCCAAACTGGTCAATATCGATCGCTTTATTGAAGATTTACCCGATGGTTACAATACGGTTTTACGGGAGAGAGGGACAAACCTTTCAGGGGGACAAAAACAGCTTTTGGCTTTTGCCCGAGTAGCCATTCGTAATCCCAATATTTTGGTATTAGATGAAGCGACATCTAGCTTGGATGTCTCTACCGAAGCTTTGATTCAATCAGCTTTGGAACAACTATTAATCAATCGTTCAGCAATCATCATTGCTCACCGACTTTCAACCATTCGTGATGTGGATAAAATTTTGGTATTGAAGCGAGGGGAACTGGTAGAATCTGGTAGTCATGAGGAGTTGCTGGAAACTGGCGGATTATATGCCAGTTTGTATCAGTTACAGATGCTTGGCAACTAAAAATATGGATTGTTGTAAAAATCAATGAAGTCATCTCTAAAATTCTTGAAGCGGTCGCTCATGGGAGAAACCGCGCCGCTTCGCTTTATTGATTTATTTGCGGGTATTGGAGGTTTTCATGAAGCGTTGAAAAAACTCGACCTAGAATGTGTTTTTGCTTCTGAAATTAATCAGCATGCTAGAGCAACATATCTTGCAAACCATAAAATAAAAGCATCAAATTTTAATCAAGATATTAGAAGTATTGTTGCTGCCGATATCCCAGATCATGACATTTTGTGTGCTGGTTTTCCCTGTCAACCTTTTTCACAGGCAGGCTATAAAAAAGGTTTTGATGATGGCGATCGCTCAGAAAGAGGGAATTTATTTTTTTGTATTGTAGATATATTAGAAGTAAAAAAACCTAAAGCTTACATCATTGAAAATGTCAGGCATCTTTTAAACCACGACGAGGGACGTACTTTTAAAATTATCTGCCAGCATTTAGAAAATGCTGGCTACACTGTTAATTACAAAATTTTGAAAGCTTCTGAATATGGATTACCGCAACATCGTCCCAGAATTTTTCTGGTCGGATTTAACAAAGAATTGGTAAATACTTTTTGGGCTTTTGATTTTCCTCAAGCAATTCCTCTAAAAATGACGATGAGCGATATTTGGCAAGGTAATTGTAGCCGAGACATTGGCTTTACTTTGCGAGTCGGCGGAAGAAGATCGCCTATAGACGATAGAAGAAACTGGGACGGTTATTTAGTTGATGGTGAAGTCGTTCGCATTAAGCCAGAACAAGGCATAAAAATGATGGGATTTCCCGATAACTTTCATTTTCCAGTTTCTCCTACTGAAGCAATGAAACAATTGGGTAATAGTGTATGTGTCAACGTTGTCTATCATGTTGCTACACAAGTAAAAGAGTATTTAGAAAATAATACGATTGAGAAAATAGACAAGGAGAAAGAATTGAAAGGTACGCTTAAATAAAGGTGAATGGAGTGAGTTTTACGCATTTTTGCGCTTGCTTTTAGACCAATATTTGTATTTTGGAAATAAAGCAGAGAATCCTACAGAGGAATATGTGGTTGTTTTCAAACTAAAACATAATTATACAGATATTGAGTATCTAAAAAACAACGGTGAGATTGAAATTCAAGATGCCCACGGTAAGACAATTAACATATTAGCTGTCAGAGAACTTGTAGATCGAATAAACATAGAAGAAATTTATCGAACCATAAAAGGTACAAAAGGTAGTTCTTTTCTGCTACCCAAAGTACAAGAGTATTTTGAATTATTGAAAATTAGTTCTTTTAAAGGCTCTTCTTATAGCAAGCACGCCAGGTGAAGCCGTCGCGCTCCAGCTCGGCGCCCGGCTCGCGTTCGGCGATGCCGACGATCCGTACGTCGTCGTCGAGGTCGGTCCTCCGTCGGCGCTCGCCGAGAACCTCAAGACCGGCGTCACGCACCTCCCCCAGGACGGGATCCTCGCCCTCCCCGACGAGGAGCACCCCGACGCGCTGGTCTACGCCGACGCGAGCGGCCGGTGGGTCGTCGAGCCGAGCGACGGGAGCGCCCGCACGCTGGTCGAAGGCGAGATCGTCGTGGCCGGCGGCATGTCGTGGCGGATCCGCGTCCCCGAGACCCAGGTCGGCACGGCCACCGTCAACGTCCTCGCCCAGCTCGACGCGGTGAAGCTCCGGTTCGCCGTGAGCCGCGACGAGGAGCACGTCCAGGTCACGATCGTCCACCGGTCGACGAGCACCGCGCTCGAGGCCCGCGAGCACTGGTACACGCTGCTCACCCTCGCCCGCCTGCGCCTGGCCGACGTCGACGAGTCCGGCGCCGAGCAGGGGTCGATCGAGCGCGACGACCTGCTCAAGAAGCTCGGCCTCGACAGCAACGCGCTGAACGTCGCAATCTACCGCGCCCGTCGCCAGCTCCAGGCCGCCGGCGTCGACGGCGCCTCCGGCCTCGTCGAGGTCCGCCGCGGCCAGCGCCGGATCGGCGTCGCCTGCGATCGGATCGAAGTCGTCCCGATGTGACGGCTAGAACGCTTCCAGGGCGTCGTCGAAGCACACGCCCGCGTCGATCTCGTCGCACGTCGACGACCCGATGCAGCGGCGCTGCTCCTTGAGCCGATCGAGCTTGTTGTCGGGATCGTTGTCCTTCCAGCTCGCGTACAGCGACTCCTCGGCCGTGCACGCGTCCTGGCACTCCTGCTGGGCCGTGCGCGGGCTGTCGGTGAGATCGCAGGACAGCAGCTTGTGGCACGACTGCTCACACGTCGGGGTGCACCCGCCGGCGAACAACACGGCGAGGAGCCCGGTGGCGCTAATGCGGTTCACAGTACCCCTCGTTGATCCGCTCGCAATCCGTCTGAGCGACGCAGTCCATCCACGCGGCGGCCTGCCGCTCGTTCACGATGTCGACCGTGGAGCTGCCCGAGTTGCGCGCGTCGGGATCGTAGCTGCCGAGGACCCCGGGCTGGTCGAGCGCAGGCTCGCACCAGTCCTTCACGCACTGGTCGTACATGTCGTCGGGCGTCGCGCCCGGCGTCGGGATCGCGCACTCCTCCGCGGCATAAAGGCGGTTGCACGTGCTCTGGCACGTGGGCCCGCAGCCCTCGAGTACGACCGTCGCCGCGATCAGCGCGAACCACACCCGCATGGCGCCTCCTCAGACGGCGCAATGTACGGGTGCGCCGGTCGATCGTCAAACGGAGACGTCACCCGGCGACGATTCTGCCGTCCTTCCACACGAACCCGCCGGGCAGCCCCTCGGCCACGTTCGGATCGGTCCGCCAGCCGCGCTGGACGAACACCTCGGCCACGCGCGTGCGCAGGCGACCGGACTCCTCGCGGGGGTTCGTGAACACGACCTGCAGCTTCTCCCCGGCGCGCTCGGTGCCGGCGGCGATACACACCTCGCACGCCGCGTACCGCACGCCCTCGTCGAAGTCGACGAGCAGAGGTGCCACGTGATCGACCGCGTCGGCGTTGTTCTTGATCTCGGCGAGCCACACGAGGAGCGCCTTCTTCTTCTCGGACT
>CAVRWR010000053.1:0-7791 GCA_963724445.1 uncultured cyanobacterium
GAAAATTGGTTCTTTTAAAGGCTCTTCCTATAGTAAGGGTGATATAAATATTTCGTTTAACCATAGTAATTTACAATATTTATCTCAAAACGTTAATTTTAAATCAAAGATTGGTTCTTTACCTACGCTGTTAAATGCTTCGTCTGCAACCAATTTTATTTTTAAAATTAATAATTTTAATGCAGACATTGATTCTATTAATAATATAAAAACAAAATATAAAATTCGCGATCGCATCTTACGTATATACGAACTAAATTCAAGTTTAGAGTTTATCAAATGCGAACAAGAAGTTCATAGTAATAATTTAAAGAAAGTTGATTCTTTGATGCCAGAAATTTTAGCGAAAATTTTAATTAAATACTACAGTGGAAAAGGATTTAAAATCTCAGATTTAGTCACGGATGAAAATGAGGTTTGTCGTGTCAAAGATTATTTAAAAGCTGTACTATTAGGAATGTTCTCTAGTAAAAAGTGGGATGGCAACTATACAGCAAATGGCAGCATTCTAATTAGAAATCAAGGGGATTTAGTTCTCTATCATGTTATCAAAGATGACATTTTGAAAGATTATCTTTTTTATAATACAAAACTCGATACCCCGTCTTCTACAAGACATAGATTTGGCAATCTATATAAAGAAGGAAATCAATCTTTAGTCAAGCTCAATCTGCAAATCAGATTTATTTGAATCATACTTTTATCGATGGAAAATAATCTAGCGATCGCCTTATCTATTTTGTTTTGGCTAACTCCTGTTGCTTTAGCAATTCATCTGGCACTCAAAAAAACTGAGTCTAATGCTTATAAAAAAAGACTGGGTTATATCTATGGCAGTTTGTGGGCGATCGCTTTTATTGGTTACGGTTGGCTGTTTATTAATTAGAGAGTTTAGATAACTGGCTCAACTCTGGCATTAACTGAGAAAAGGCTACTCCACGATGACTGATTTGGCTTTTTGTTGCGGGGGACATTTCGGCAAAGGTTTGCTGCTGAGAAGGGACATAAAAAATCGGATCGTAACCAAATCCATTATCTCCACGACAGGAATATAAAATCTCACCAGGACAGATTCCTTCTGTTTCCAGAACTATCTTGCCTTGAGGATTAGCAATGGCGATCGCGCAGATAAATTTCGCCTGGCGGTTTTCTCTATCTCCTAATTCCTTCAATAAACGATTTATTCGTTCCTCATCTGTTCTGACCATAACGAGCAGAATACAGTCCTGGCGCACCACCCAAGGCAGCTACTGCTAAACCTGAATCATCAGCGATCGACCACTTGCCTAAAGCTTTGGCTACTTCTTGTGCTTTGAGGCGAGCATTAGCGATAAAGGTAGTCCCAGTCTCATCTACATCGATCTCAGCAGGCTTTAATTCTAGCTCCCAAGGCAAACCCGTTAGATATTCTTGTATTTCGCTTAATTTACCAGGATTTCCTGTAGCGACAACTAATTTTTGCACTGTTAAACATACTATTGATGATCTTTGGTCAATTTATCATGAAAGACTAGTAATGCTCAGATTAAAAGCTATTTCTTTTATGCCATCAAAAATCAAGCCTATTTCTATTTCTCTCTTTAGCGGTATTTTAATGGGTTTGGCACCAGCACCCTTTAATGCTTGGTATTTGGCTTGGCTTGCCTTGACTCCTCTGTGGATACTAGTTAGACAACAAAAGTCTCTAAGACAAATAGCTACTCTTGCTTTGGCTTGGGGAGTTGGCTATGATGGCATGGCTTTATTTTGGATCACTGGTGTACATCCAATGACCTGGATGGGTGTACCTTGGCTAGCTAGTTTAGCGATTGCAATTTTTTGCTGGCTTTTTATTACTTTATGGGGTGCAGGAGTAGTAGTAACCTGGGCAGTTTTAATCGGATTTATTAGTCAAAGAATTAACTGTCAAAGTAGATCTAGTAGTTTAATTGTGGTTTTGACTGGCGTAGCTTTGTGGTGTGGATTAGAGACTTTATGGAGCTATACGCCTTTATGGTGGCCTGCGATCGCCTATACTCAAAGTCCTCATAATTTGATTGTTCTACAGTTGGGAAAACTATCGGGAGTCAACACTGTAGCGGCAGTAATTATTGCGGTAAATGGTCTATTGGCAGAAGCTATTTTATATTGGCGGAGTAATAAACGTCGCAACCAGCTATTATTTCTGTCTCTAATTGTTTTAATTACCAGTCATTTGGTAGGTTATTACCTCTATCAAATACCACTATCTCAAGCCAATTTAGCACCTCTAAAAGTTGGCATTATTCAGGGTAATATTTCCAATGAAATCAAGCTATTTTCTCAAGGCTGGCAAAAAGCGATCGCAGGTTACACTTCTGGTTATCGAAGGTTAGCAAGACAAGGTGTTGATGTAGTCCTAACTCCCGAAACGGCATTACCTTTTTACTGGTCAGATATTTTAGACGGATCTGATTTTTATCAGGCGGTAGTGACTGAAAAAGTTCCTGCTTGGGTTGGTGCCAATGGCAGAGATGGCAATAGCTATACCAACAGTATATTTACCCTGACGGGAGAGGGAAAAACCTATAGTCGCTATAACAAATACAAACTTGTTCCTTTAGGAGAATACATTCCCTTTGAGTCTGTCGTCGGTAAAATAATCGATCGCCTATCTCCTTTGAATGCTCATTTAGCAGCAGGAAAACCCAATCAAATCTTTGACACTCCCTTTGGTAAAGCAATTATTGCTATCTGCTATGAGTCGGCATTTCCTCAACATTTCTGGCGACAGGCAAAGGCTGGCGGAGAGTTTATTATTACCGCCTCAAATAATGCCCACTATAGTAAAACCATGCCCACTCAACACCATGCCCATGATGTCATGCGTGCCATAGAATGCGATCGCTGGGCGGCTATTGCTACCAATACTGGATATAGTGCGATCGTCGATCCTCATGGTCACACTCTGTGGATCTCAAATATCGATCGCTATGCCATTCATGCTGATACTATTTATCGCCGACAAAAACAGACTTTATATGTGCGTTGGGGAGATTGGTTGACACCAACTTTACTGATAGTCGGCGGAATATCAATATTGGCAAATTCTAAACAATAAAAAATAGTAGTTCGGAAATAGTTCGGACAAAATTACAAGATTGGTTATGTCGATCTACTTATACTAAATCCGATTGGTAAAAGTCACAATCGTGATTCTTCAAGTTCCAATTATTAGGGGATTGGGGGAGCATTTTAAAGTAACCTCTACGAACAGGATTTAGTATTATCTACAATATCTATGATGTGGGAGGAGCTGTAGTCTCAGAAGCACAAAGATAATTTAGATATCTCCTCGCCCTTTATCGTTCAAAAGAGTGTGGATTTTTCTACCATCGGAGAGGTGCAATCTCCTCATCGGTAATCCTAAGATGAAAGTGATATAAAACTTGATGATTAATTCAATATCAATAAGAGGTGCTAAATTATGTCTGACTCAAGAAAAGAAAGAATTATAGCCGATCTGCAACAGGCAAAACAGACTGGAGAATTAAAAACTGAAAAAATTCGCGAAATTATCAAAAATGCGATCGCCGAAGCCGTCTTGGAAGTAAAATCTGGTCGTAGCGAGGTTACTAGCTTAGTTCAAGATGCGATCGCTGCGGTTACTGAAACGGTCAAGGAAACAGGTGGTGAAGTAAAAGAAGAAGTAACTGCTTCGATTCAGGGAGCGATCGATGGGATTAGCGAAGCTAGAAGACAAAAAATCAATCAAGCTCAATCGGAAATTACTACCTTAGAAGCTCAAGTAGTTGAGGAAGAAAATGAACTCCAGCAGGAGATTGATGAGACTTTGGCAGAAGTAAAGACTCAAAGCGATTCCCAACCAGATAAAATCAAAGAAGCGATCGCCGAGGCGATGATTACTATTGGCAACAGTGATGAGTTTGCCATTCTCCAAAAACACTATGCCCGACTCAAGGCACAAACTGCCGTATTGCAGGCTAACTTAGCCAACCGTTATGGCGAGCAATATAGTGATGTAGGTAAGTATTTGGATGATGCAAAAGTTTGGTACGACAAAGCTAAAGAAGATCCTGAAGTATTTACCGAACCAGCAAAACGCAAACGAGCAGAATTTGAGGAAAAGTTAGGAGCAACTGGTAGTGCAGTAGCGCGGAAAGAAAAGCAGGTCAAGCAAATGCTAAAAGAGCTTTGGCACGAAGTTAGAGAGATATTTCAGGAAAAAAACTCTAAGTAAACTTAGGTGAACTTATTTAGTAAATGAAGAATGACTGCATTAAGAAGCGATCGCCAATTTAATCAAGGCGATCGCTTTGATTAGTTTAATATTCCTTAGAATATAGTTGCTCAAGCTGGCTGGCTGTAATCGTCTCTAGGGGGATGACTTTGATTGTGGCAGGAGTAAGCAGTAGGTCTTGATATTGAACAAAAGCTAAGTTCTTGAGACTTATGAGAATCGATAAAGGAAAAGCCTCTAAAAAGTTACGCAGATCGACAGCGATCGCATTTATTTGCGGTAAACTTAATTGAGTGTCGATCGTTCCCAGACGCAGATAAAAGTCGTTATCGATGGCATCGGGGGTTCTATGATACTTATGCAGTAAATTAAAATTCTGCAAGTGGCGACGTAGACTATCTATTTCCCCTGTGACAGCATTATCCCTCCAAGACCAGCCGATCAACACTGGTATAGTCTGGTTGTTTACTGACTGGAGTTGAAATGAACGTTCATAGAGATGTCGCTCGCGACTGAGAAAATTAAAGTTTATCTGGCGGTCGTATCCCCCAAAGCGGATAGTTAAAGGGAAATCAGCTTGATGTCGAAGATAATTAATTAAACCAGCAAAATCAACATATTTATCTGCTTGTCTGTGTTGCCCAAACCACTGATTAACTACTCCTGCATTCGTCTTGCACCCTTCACAACCAATAATCGTTCCATGGACTTGTTCCATTTGGTAAGGGTCAAATATATCCCGAAGCAATGGATGATTTGCCAGACGTGTCTGCAACTTTTCAATTAAGCGGCATAATTCAAGGGGTTTTTCGCCATAAAAACTTACTAGACTGACACGAGTCGTATTGGCAACAGTTAAATCAGCTTCCTTCATGGTAGTCCCTTACGTCATCCTCTCTTTCTGGCTCGACTACTTTATTTTTGGGTAATACTGGACTAACACTCTGGGCGGGACAATTGGCGATCGCCGCTAAGTTGACAAAATTGTTCTCTACACCAGAATCCACAAAAACATAGGCTAAATCTATTCCTTCGTGATTAACTTCAATTTGCCAAAAGTCCTCATAATCTACTTTTTCCATAGACAAATGGTTGATTTTAGTCAACTGAGGCATTTTTTCGCCGCAAGGTTCGCAGAGAAAATAAAGATTTTGGTCAATATCTAATCTAGCGATCGCATTAAGAGCCTGTTCTTTACTAATGTAGGAACATTGATCCGCTAAAGCAGTAAGAGACATACAAATAGACCAACCTAAAGCGGTAGTAATGCTTAGAGAGTAAAATTTAACCTTATTCATTCAATATCAGTTTCATGCTTTAAATCAGCAATATCATATATTGTTTCACCTTAATCTTCTATTAAACAGCACATGTTTATATAGATCTGGATTTACCAAAGTTTCAGCCAGAATACGTTTTGCTCTGGATTACTTTATATAGTTTACGAGTATGTAAGACAGACTTACATATGTAACTCGGAGAAAAACATGACAATTACCTGGACAACTTTTGCGATTCGCCTGCTCGTGGCGTTATTTTTGGCAATCGGCATCGGGATTGAACGGCAGTGGCTCAAAACTAGAGGCGTATTGAAGACTAACGTGCTAGTAAGCCTTGGTTCAGCCATGTTTGTGATGCTTTCAATCATGACTCCTGGAGATGCTAGTCCTACCAGAATATCCGCACAGATCGTCTCGGGAGTTGGCTTTCTCGGTGGTGGTGTAATCTTGAGAGAGGGAACTAGCGTTAGAGGAATTAATACCGCCGCAACTCTTTGGTGCGCTGCAGCGATCGGCACCTTGGTTGGTTCGGGTTTTCTCGTCCAGGCTTATGTGAGTACTGTTGTAGTTATTGGTGCTAATTTATTGTTACGACCTTTGGTGGAAGCGTTCAAGCATCAGCGGGATGATGAGGATTTAGTTCGTTCTTTGCCCGATAACAATCAACCTCAAGTTTTATCTTCTGCAGAATCTGAGTCTAGTTCATCAATAATAACTATCGATCGCCGTCAACAATACAGTGTTAATTTGTCCTGCTCTGAGGAATTTGAAATTAAAATCTTAGAATTGATTGTCAACTTTGCTCGTGAAAAACAGTTGATTTTATTAGGAGTACAAAGCAAAAATTCGACAAGATCTTCAGCGGCAGCATCAGAAATAGAAATAAAGGCCAACTTTGCAGCTTACGAAGAGGAAGGGCAACCAATAGACTCGATTGAAATTATTAAAGTTATCAAAGCTGAGACTAAAGTTAATTCAGTAAATTGGCAATTGATATCTATACCCAGAATTTAGTTTTTCAGCAAATTTACTCAGAATTATTACTGATTACTACATATAACCTAAATAATCTTCCTAGAAATTGCGGTTGTCTGCTCAAGGTCTTTTTAGATAAGTTTAGACTCTATGAAAACTTTAGCAAGTATTTACTAGACTATCTTATGAAAGGTTCTATGTCCGTGATTTGGCGTTATCGCTTTAAATAACTGACTAATATAAGCGTTTTTATGTTATTTTGTAGTATCTTGGTAAAGTTTTGCATTTAAAGTTTACATTTATTTCATTTAGTTGTCTTACCAGTACATTAATGTTGAATAAGCGCAAAAATCTGACTCAAAAAAGCTTTTTATTATCTTTATATATCATTATCTTAGGTATACTTGCTCCTGTTGGCTATTGGATTATCAATGCTGACAGCTTTTCTAGTCTAGGGAAAAAAGATGAATACCCGATTCAAAAACGAATCAGTAGCGGCGACAAAATATTAGTTGCGGCACATAGTAGTCCAGATAAACAAGCAGGGGTAGAAGCATTTGCTGATGGAGATTACGTAACTGCTCTAAAACAGTTTAAAGCTTCACTCTTAAGCGATCGCAACGATCCAGAAGCGCGGATTTATCTCAATAATACCTTGGCAGCAAAAACCAAAGATCCTTATGAAATTGCCGTTAGCGTACCGATTGGGGGAAATTTGAATGCAGCAGAAGAAATTTTACGGGGGATAGCTCAATCTCAAGACCAAGTAAACCATGATGGCGGTATTGACGGTAAGTTGATGATGGTCGAAATTGCCAATGATGATAACAATCCTGAGATTGCCCAAGAAGTAGCAGAAAATCTGGTTAAGGATAAACGGATTTTAGCAGTAGTTGGACACAATGACAGCGACGCTTCTATTGCGGCTGCTCCTGTTTACCAGGAAAACGGTTTAGTGATGGTTACTCCAACAAGTTCGGCTGAAGTAATACCTACAATGGGAAATTACATTTTTCGTTCTACCCCAAGCTCAAGAGATTTAGCCCAAACTTTAGCAGAATACGCAGTTGAAACTGCTGGCAAGAAAAATATTACCATGTGTATTGATTCTGAATCTGAAGTTAGTGTTTCATTCAAAGAAAATTTTACCTGGGCTGTCTATAATTATGGTGGTAAGATCGTACCCCTGGACTGCGATTTAGCAGCAGGAGACTTTTTGCCGACTGAGATTATCTCCCAAGCTGTTAGTCAGGGTTCAGATGCCTTATTACTAGCCCCTTCTGTACGTAAAGTCGATCGGGCAATGGAAATTGTAGC
>CAVRWR010000054.1:0-18328 GCA_963724445.1 uncultured cyanobacterium
CGGATGAGCAACAGCTCATATACAAATCAGCTCGTTACGATGCTACTGTCGTTGAAGTTCAAGCCGATATTCCTCAGTTCAAAACACTGGCTGATACAGCAAAATTTTCAACAATGTCAGATTCCCCAGACAATCCCGCGAAATTGTGCATTTGTTTGTTTACTACTCAAAAGCAGTTATCTGGCTCAGTAAGTCAACTGTTAAAGGGCGATCGCTATGAGCTGAAATGTCTCAATTTAGTTCAAGAGCTAACTGATTTTGTGGTGAATAACTGTGATGGAATTGACTGTTTGGTACTGAGCGCCAATCAACAGCTAGATAAAGTGTTCGATCGACTGTGGCAGTCGGAAATTTTGCTGCCTACAATCATAGTTGAAGCTGAACAACCAATCAATAATCCCGACCAATTGCTAGGGGATTCGACTAATTCTTCAGTCGGCATGAAAATTCCCAGCTTGTATCATCAAGCAGAGATTCGCCTTTATCTGACTCAATTAACTGAACTTAGCTCCTATATTAATCTGGCGATTAGCAAGTTCATCAGCCTAGCACCGAGTGCTGATATTAGGCAAAATCATTTTGCTCGTAAAGCAGAAAGTGTCCCGAAGTCTTTAGTCGCGCAACAAAGACGATTAACAGAAAAGCTTCAAGAAAGACTAGGTTATTTAGGTTTTTATTACAAACGGAATCAAAATGATTTTTACCACAATTTAACCAAAGAAGAGCAGAATGAACTAAATCAAAAGCTTAGTCAAAGCTATCGCTTAATTCTGCTGGACTATTTTGATGGCAGTTCTCAGGTAAATAAATTAATTGATGAATTTGTCGATCGAGCTTTTTTTGCCGATATTTCTACTTCTCAAATTTTAGAAATACATATGGAGCAAATTGATGATTTTTCGCAACAGCTAAAATTAGAAGGCAGAAATGATGATATTCTGCTGGATTATCGTCTGCCTTTAATAGATGTCATCTCCCATCTATGTGAAATGTATCGGCGTTCTATACCAGGAAAAGACATCTCCCTGGAATTGCTATTTGCAGTAAAATAAATACTTCAAGAAATGCCAAGTTAATAATGGAGATATCTTTCGGTGTTTTTTAGCAGATTGTTAAATATGTCGGTTCAGATTAGTTGATTGAGTTATCACGATATTATGGATCAATTTAGAAAAACCTACGTACTCAAACTATACGTGGCTGGCAATACGCCAAATTCAGTCCGAGCCTTGACAACTCTTAAGAACATTTTAGAAAAAGATTTTCAAGGAGTGTATGCCCTCAAGGTAATTGATGTCTTAAAAAATCCCCAGCTAGCAGAAGAAGACAAAATTTTGGCAACTCCAACTTTATCCAAGGTATTGCCTCCTCCTGTACGGAAGATTATTGGTGATTTGAGCGATCGCGAAAAAGTCTTAATTGGTTTGGATTTACTTTACGAAGAAATTCGCGAGCAAAGAATCTAAACACAGAAGTATACGGTCAATTTACATGTAAAATATTATACTATTGCTCGATATTCTTCAAACTGAATCATTATTGCTTTCGAGTTAGGTACATAAGAATTGCTATTTCTGTATTAGATGAACGAACCAAATCCCAATAATCAGCCGAAACCAGATTTAGTCATTAAGGGAGTCAGTAAAATCCGCACCATGATTGAAGGATTGGACGAAATCACTCATGGTGGTTTACCCATTGGTAGAACAACTCTAGTTAGCGGAACTTCGGGTACAGGAAAAACCTTGTTGGCAGTGCAGTTTCTCTATCTAGGAATTGAGCTTTTTGATTCTTCTGGTATCTTCGTGACTTTTGAAGAATCGCCTCAAGATATTATTGATAACGCCTGTAGTTTTGGCTGGGATTTACAAGATTTAATCGATCGCGGCAAACTATTTATCTTGGATGCCTCCCCCGATCCAGAAGGACAAGAAGTCGTTGGTAATTTTGACTTATCGGCATTAATTGAACGTATTCAGTACGCGATCCGCAAATATAAAGCAAAACTGGTTTCCATCGATTCAGTGACGGCGGTGTTTCAGCAATACGATGCCGCTTCAGTAGTTAGGCGAGAAATTTTTCGCTTAGTGGCGCGACTTAAACAGTTAGAAGTCACTTCAATTCTAACTACAGAAAGAGTTGAAGAATATGGGCAGATTGCTCGTTTTGGTGTAGAAGAGTTTGTTTCCGATAATGTAATTATTATTCGTAACGTCCTTGAAGGAGAACGTCGTCGCCGTACGATTGAAATTCTCAAGCTGCGGGGAACTACTCATATGAAGGGAGAATATCCCTTTACGATTACCAACGATGGCATTAATATATTTCCCCTGGGGGCAATGCGTCTTACTCAGCGTTCTTCCAACGTGCGTCGTTCATCTGGAGTCAAAACCCTGGATAAACTTTGTGGAGGAGGCTTTTTCAAGGATTCAATTATCCTGGCAACAGGAGCAACAGGTACAGGTAAAACCTTATTAGTCAGTAAGTTCCTGGAAGAAGGCTGTCGCCAAGGAGAAAGGGCAGTACTGTTTGCTTATGAAGAGTCTAGAGCGCAGCTATCGCGGAATGCTTCCTCTTGGGGAGTGGATTTTGAAGAAATGGAGCGCAAGGGTTTGCTTAAACTGCTCTGTTGCTATCCTGAATCGGCTGGGCTAGAGGATCACCTCCAGATGATCAAATCAGAGATTACTGAATTTAAGCCTTCGCGCATTGCGATCGATTCGCTTTCAGCGTTAGCCAGGGGCGTAACCAACAATGCCTTTCGCCAGTTTGTGATTGGGGTAACAGGATATGCCAAACAAGAAGAAATTACTGGTTTCTTTACTAATACAACCGACCAGTTTTTAGGCGCAAACTCGATTACCGAATCTCATATTTCGACGATTACAGACACGATTATTCTCCTGCAATATGTTGAAATTCGGGGAGAAATGTCACGGGCGATGAATGTCTTTAAAATGCGTGGCTCTTGGCACGACAAGGGAATTAGGGAGTATGTGATTAGTTCCGATGCACCAGAGATTCCCTTGATTAAAGAGTCCTTCCGCAATTACGAAGGTATCATTAGCGGTTCACCATCTCGCGTTTCGATTAATGAGAAAAGCGAACTTTCTCGAATTGCCAGAAACGTTAAAGATATTAATATTGACGGCACAAAAGAAGATTAATAATATATTTGTAGTCAAATGAATGATGAGATTCAGAAAATTGAATCTTGGTTGCAACAAATACCTCCTGTGGCAAATAGTCTAGATCGCGAACCTAAGGTATTGCGATCGCTCTTAAAGCAAATGGGCGATCGCTCTTGGTTAGCTTTAAAAGCCCCAGAGGAATTGGGAGGAAAAGGTCTGAGTGAGGCGGAATATCGTCTATTACAGATTTCTCTGGCAAGAGCATCAGGAGCTTTAACGTTTTTACAAACTCAACATCAGAGTGCTGTAGCAAAATTAGCACAAAGTAATAATAAATCTCTACGACAAGAATTTTTTCCTGATGTCGCTCAAGGAAAATCTTTAATCGGCGTAGGTTTTTCACATTTACGTCGTCCTGGAACACCAATAATGCAGGCAACCTCAATCACGGGAGGATATTTGCTGACTGGGGAAGTTCCTTGGATTACGGGTTATGGCTTTTTCGATCATTTCATCGTTGGGGCAACCTTAACCGATGGCAGAGAGCTTTATGGACTATTGCCCTTGGAAAATATAGCACAAGAGTCTGGAGGTGAAATAATTTGTGGCGAACCAATGGTATTACTAGCAGCAACAGCGACAAATACGATCGCTGCCAAGATCGATCAATGGTATTTAACCAGCGATCGCCTAGTAAGCATTAATCCACCAGGAGCGATTCACCGCAGTAGCAAAAAAAATATCCTCAATCATGGTTTTTTTGCTTTGGGCTGTGCCTACGCAGGGCTGGATATTCTCCAAACCATAGCCAGAACTAAACAACTCGAATTTTTGCAGACATCCTGGCAAGCTTTACATCAGGAAGTTAAAGAAACAGAGGAAAAAGCGATCGCTTTCCTCGGCGATTGCCAGATAGATTATTCCCAAAAGTTACAGCTTCGGGCAGAGACAATTAATTTGGCGCAACGATGTAGTCAAACGGCAGTATTGGCTTCTGGTGGGGCGGCTAACTATCTCCATTCTAGTGCTGGACGAGTTTATCGTGAAGCATTGCTGTTTAGCATCTCTGGTCAAACCAAGGACGTGATGGAAGCTAGTATCAGGAACCTACTGTCGAAGAAATTATAACTTCCTAGCTACTACCTACTACCTCCAACAAAAAGACCACAGCTAAACTAGGTTAACCATGGTCTTAAAAATTAGCTATGCTCTTTCGAGGATATAGTCAACTAAATGACAATCACCGCCAATCTTAGAAAGTAAAGGTTGTTCTAACTACACCAATTAAAGCGTCTTTGTCAACATCATTACCGTTAGGATTGATTAGGTAGACAACCCCAGGAGTGATGGAAACATTGTCGTTAAATTGATACTTGTACAAACCTTCGAGGTGAATGGGATTTTGCTCACCCTGAGCATAAGGTTCAACACCAGCAAAAATAGCGGCTAAATTACCTTCTTTACCAAAGTCTGGTAACGATAGTCCTGCACCATAAGACCAAATTTCAGTCGAAAGGGGACCATCAGCCTGTTGAGCATCGGTGTACATTCCAAATCCGTTAAGCGCTATGCGATCGCTCAACTGGAAAGCTGCCTCTACACCATAGGAATTGGCAGATATTTTGCCGTCAAAGGGATTTTTCGCCGCCGCAGTACCGACACCCAGGTCAAAGATAGTATTGTCTACTGCGCCAAGCTGACCTAATACATAAGTACCAGCTATTTGTAGCTTTTCATCCAGTAAGCTAAGAGTAACTTGACCTAAAGCCGAATATTCTTCGTTGAATAAACCGCCATCAGCAGCTTCTAGAGGATTAGCAGAATCTCCACCAAAGTATCCAGCACTAACGGTAACAAAGTCAGTCGGTTTTAAGTTGAAACCAACACCACCACCACTAGCTAGACCAATTTTATAGATTGGGCTAGATTCAGCAAAGCTGGAAAGAGAACCTGTCGCACCAGTAAAGGAGTCTAAGTAAGGACTTAGAGAAGGTACGAAGTCAACCCATAGAGGGAAAGCTGCGGGCAAATAAACGTCAATTTTGTCACCGAGAGGAAAGTAGTAAGCCAACCAACCGATACCAACGTCATTACCGCTATCGGCAGTTTGGTAAGTCAAAGCTCCGGTATCTAGTGGAACTCCAACCTCATTACCAGGGGTAACTTCTTGCGCAGTTTGGAACCCAAATCCTGCATTTGAAGCATCAAGACGAGTATAAAGAGAATCTTCGCCGAAGAAACTGGAAACAAAAGCTAGACGTACTCGATCTTGAAATACTGTTTCGTTGAAGTCAGAGTTATTAAACTCATTACTAATACCAAATACCGCTTCACCTTGCAACTTGGTTGTAGTAGAAAATTGGTTATCTTCCAGCACAGCAGTGCGACCTTCAATTTCATCAACTCTACCACCAAGAGTAGCTAATTCTGCTTCAAACTCTTGAGTCAGACGGGTAATCGTATCTAAATCTTCAGAACCTACAGATCCTTGACTAGCAATCAAGCGTTCGATTTGATTTAAACAGGAGTTTAACCCCGCAGCAAACTCGTAACGCGTTAGAGGTTGACTACCACGATAGGTCTGGTTGGGGAAACCAGCTATACAGCCATAACGATCTACTAGACTACGAAGTGCTTCGTAAGCCCAATCTGTAGGAGAAACATCCCGTAGTTGGTTAACGTTAGTTACCTGATTACTAGGATTAGCTTTGCCTTCCTGACTATAATTATCGATTTGGTTCAGTATCTGAGAATTGCTATCTACCCCTGAAGTTGATTGAGCAGAAGCTTGGAGTTGAGAACTCAAGACAAAACCGATCATTGCTGGAGCAGCCAGCAACAAGTTGCGTATTAATTTAGACATTTTCCTCACACCTTAATAAAGAAATCCATATCGCATAACATAATACGATTGCTTTATATTAGCTAGCTAGCTCATATAAAACGCCATATCAAAATTAACAACGACATAGCATTATTTATGTATCTGATGATACATTTGTCTAATACTGTCAGCAGTTGCTTAAATTGTCAATATTCCTGCTACGTGTAGTTTGGTGCTACAAGAAAAGTAAGTTTAATTGATGACACGCCCTAATTGCTAACCCAGTTAACCAAGGTTCTTACAGGAAAACCCGTTGCTCCTTTATTATTAACTCCTCCAGGAGAATCTGCCCAAACTGGACCTGCTATGTCTAGGTGCATCCAAGGAGTATTTTTGACAAACTGCTTGAGAAATAGTGCGGCGGTGATTGAGCCACCAGGGCGCGGACCAGTGTTTTTCATATCAGCAATTTGCGACTTCAAGCCTTCAAAATATTTTTCTTCCATAGGCAACTGCCAGAATTTCTCGCCTGCTGAGGCAGCGGCAGTTTTCATTTCTTCTGCCAAATTATCATCAGTACTCCACAATCCGGCAATATCGTTACCCAAAGCCACGATACAGGCTCCTGTCAAAGTAGCAAGATCGACGATCGCATCTACTTCTAGAGTTTCAGCGTAGACCAAAGCATCGGCCAAAGTTAGTCGACCTTCAGCATCGGTATTGTTAACCTCGATTGTTTTACCGTTGGAGGCTTTGAGAATATCGCCAGGGTGCAATGCCTTCGCCGCTGATCATGTTTTCGGTGGCGGCACAGATAAAGTGGACTTCTACATCGGGCTTGAGTTGGGCGATCGCTTTAGCTGCCCCCAGGGTAGCAGCACCACCCCCCATATCCATTTTCATGGTTTCGATCCCGCTCCCGCTTGGCTTGAGGTTTAAACCACCAGAATCAAAGGTTACACTTTTACCAACAATTGCCACTTTACGTTTAGCAGTTCCTTGAGGTTTGTAAGTCAGATGAATAAACTTAGGTGGTATATCAGAAGCCTGCCCGACTCCTAAATATGCGCCCATGCCCTGCTCAAAATTCTCGCAATCCTTTTGTTCGAGAATTTTAATTTCCAAACCATATTCTTTGGCTAGCTGTTGAGCGGTTTCTGCCATAGTTATAGGAGTTACTTGGTTGGCTGGGGCGTTAACTAGTTCTCTAGCTAAGATGACTCCATCGGCAATAGTTGAGCCTCTAGTAATCGCCTGTTCTTGTCCCGCCAAGCCAATTAATTCAATAGTCTCGAGTTTAGGTTCTGGTGATTCAGGTTCAGACTTAAAGCGATTATCTTCATGGAGAGACAAGATAATTGCTTCGGTAATTGCCTGTGCCACTTCTGAGGCTGATTCTGAACCATTGGTCAGGCTAATGCCTAAAGTTTTTTCTTTCTTGGCTAAACGAGCGATCGCCGCAGCTCCATTGCGCCAGCTATCGATAGTCAAGTCTTCTAGCTTACCCAAGCCCACTAGAGCAATTTTGCGTACAGGGTTTTTGCCTCCCACGCGGCCAACTAAGGTAGTCCCAGATTTACCTTCAAATTCTTCCTCGGCAATCAATTCAGAGATTGTCCCCGCTAATTTTTCGTCTAGGGTTGCTAAATCTCCTGAGAGCTTTGTTTCTCCTTCGGCAATACCCACTGCTAG
This sequence comes from uncultured cyanobacterium, assembly GCA_963724445.1. Lineage (GTDB taxonomy): Bacteria > Cyanobacteriota > Cyanobacteriia > Cyanobacteriales > Xenococcaceae > Waterburya. Next base: position 7,648 of record CAVRWR010000054.1, read on the forward strand.
TAAGTCGCCAGTCCAATCTAATAATGCTTTGTCGGTTGCTTTAATCTGCATCCTCTTTTAATCGATCCTTATATGTGAAGTAACTATAGTTTTAGTTTATCTATAATAGCGATCGACTCTACAACAAAACCTAGACTAGAAGACTATGTTCAATACATAAAGGTGTAAATACTGTTGCCCGACGTTTCGACTCAGACTAAAATTTAGCAACCAGATGATTAAACAGCTCCTGTGGTGCAGGAGAACAAACTATAACAGAGCATATTGGTAACGATGAAACCCTCTTCATCTCATTCCTCAGCATCGAAGCCTAGCCAGAAAAACCCCCTTGGTCAGATTTTAAATGAAGCTGGTTTAATCTCAGCTAAGCAGATCGAAATTGCCTTACAAGAACAGGTTGAAATCTCGAATATGAAAATTGGCGAAATTTTCGCTTTGCGGGGTTGGATAAAACAAGAAACCGCTGATTTTTTTGCCGAGCAGTGGGAACGGATATTGCAGCAAGAGAAAAGAAGACCATTAGTATATTATTTAAGAAAGGCCGCATTGCTAGACGAGACTCAAATTAATTTGATTTTGGAGCAGCGCGAGCAGAGTAAAGATAAAGTAAGATTTCACCATTTGGCAGTACAACGAGGTTTTATTCAACAGCAGACCGTTGATTTTCTCGTCAAAAACTTGCTTTCCTCCAGCAAAGGTAGAAAAAATTCTGCAACGACTTCTGTTGGCAGCTCCTACAAAATATTACAAAGTTACATCAGGGGAGAAACTAATTTTCAACGCTCTGAGTTAAAAAAAATTAAGTTAAATCACGTAACGTTGAAGGGAGTTAACCTGGATAGTTCCAATTTTACAGGAGCAGAGTTGAAGCAGGTAAACTTTAGCAACTCCTCCTTGAGACTGACCAACCTTACTGGTGCCAATTTAGAAAAAGCAGTTTTAAAAGAAGTTGATTTTGAATGTGCTTGTCTGACTCAAACCAATCTGATGGACGCTCATTTAGAAGGAGCCAACTTTAAAAAAGCCAGTCTCAAAGAAGCCGATCTTAGAGGAGGTTATTTTGCCAGTGTCTGTTTTCAGGGGGCAGATCTACGCAAGGCAAAACTATGCGGAGCTAATTTTACAGGAGCAACCTACGACGTAGAAACAACTTTCGATCCTGAATTCGATCCAGCAAAGATGGGTATGAAACTAATTTAAGCTGTTAACTAAACTGAATATCTAAGTCTGGGCGTAAACTATGCGCCTGTCCTAAATAACGATGTGTGATCGCCGATTGAGGAAGATGAGTATTAATTTGAATTAGTACTCTGATACAGCGATCGAGACTACCTTTTACCTTCATCTGTTGTAAATCTATTAGGGGAACATGATTCCAACCAGGGCGGATTCGAGCAGCAGAAGCAGGAAACATGGCATCAAGGTCGGTCGTGACGGTAAAAAATACGCAGACAATATCTTCAGGCTTGAATAAATTATGAGCCTCAATTTCGGCAATTAGTTCATTTACAGCATGACTCATTGCCGCCACAGTATTTTCAGTTACCGTCGTCGCCCCACGGATGCCCCGTACTTTCCACTCCACTGTTTTTCTCTCCTACTCTCAGTTTTTGATTTGACACATACAATGTTATGGCAAAGATGACTTGTTGGGCTGAACTATGCAGAAGATACTTTAACTTAAGTTAAGCAAATCAGCCTAAAGCAGTTTAAGGACGATACAGCCATAGGGGCAAACCACTGGTTGATAGTTCAAACTGGAGTTCATCGATCGCCATGGCAATACTCGATCTGCTTTGGCTTCTACCAGGAATGAAACGATTTATGAATGGTTTAGGTTCTTCAATATTAAAGCATTCGGTTTTATCGGGGTCTAATCCTGCTAATTCTGCTGCCCAACGCCGAGCGTCTTCTTCTGTTCCTAAGCGGTCTACTAGACCCAATTCTAGAGCCTGTTCTCCCGTAAATACGCGACCGTCAGCGAAAGTTCTAACTGTCTCTTCGTCCAAGCCACGACCTCTGGCTACGGTTGAGACAAACTGACCATAGCTCGCATCAATTAACTGCTGGAGAATTTGCTCTTCTGCTGCGGTGGTTTGGCGGTCAAATGCCAAGATATCTTTGTAAGGACCAGACTTGATAACTTTAAAAGAGACTCCCACTTTATCTAGCAGCCGTTCTAAATTATTACCCCGCAGAATAACGCCAATACTGCCAGTAATGGTGCCAGGATTGGAAACAATATGTTTGGCACCGACACCAATATAAACACCACCAGAAGCAGAAATATTACCAAAGCTGGCAACTACCTTGACATTCTTATCTTTTTGCAATCGCTGTAGAGCGGTAAATATCTCATGGGAATCTGTTACAGTCCCGCCAGGAGAATCTATTCGTAGTAGTAGAGCGGGAAACTTTTTTTCTTCGATGGTTTTGAAGGCTTTTAAAACCTGTTTGCGAGTTTCCGAAGCGATCGCACCTGTAATTTCAATCCGCGCAATTTGTTTTTTGGTTTTTTTAAAAGGCCAAATCATTAAATGTATCTACTTTATGACTCAAATAATGTGATTAATTAGGTATTGTCAATTGTTAGTCGCCAATTGTCCACTGTTTCTCCTTCGTTGAATTTTAACAGTTGCCAGACACAAAATATCAAACTGCGAAGATGCGCAACGTTATAATAGTCTAGTCGAATCATTACCAGGCGGCGATCGCAGCTATACACAGCGCATATTTAAATGGACATCATTTAGAATGACTATAGTACACGGGAATTATAACCATCATCGCTGTCTAAACTATAGTTGGTTGTCACTTCTATTTCAGGTTTTTCTTCAGCCTGAACACGACCATGTTCTAGAATTGTTGCCATAGTTATTTCCTGAGCCTCCTGAGTTCTGGTCTTTTTTGATTAAAGATTCGAGACCTTTGATAATGATGTAAAGAGAAGGTACTAAAAATAAACTCAAGACTGTGGCAAAAAGCATTCCGCCAAACACCGCAGTTCCTAACGACCATCGACTAGAAGCACCCGCACCCGTAGCCACTACCAAAGGAAAGAAACCAATCAAACTGGAGATAGCAGTCATCAAAATGGGACGAAAACGCTCTTGTCCTGCTTTAATTGCGGCTTTAGTCGTATTTAGCCCCTGCTCTTTGAGCTGGTTGGCATATTCCACAATTAGAATCGCGTTTTTACTAGCTAATCCAATGAGCATGACCAGACCAACCTGAACGTAAACATCGTTGTTAATGATGGGCCAAACACTGCCAGCTTGGAAAATATTGGCTCTGATCCAAATAGCAGAAATCGCACCCAACACAGCCAAAGGTACGGTCAGAATAATAATTAAGGGATCGACATAGCTTTCGTATTGAGCAGCTAAGACTAGAAATGCCATCAATAAGCCCAGACCAAAGATTAATACCGACTGTCCACCAGAAGATTTTTCTTCCAAGGCTGTCCCAGTCCATTCATAGCCCAAGACTAGCAGGTAAAACTTGGGCAGCTACTTCCTCCATTGCTTGAATTGCCTGTCCTGTACTGAAACCAGGGGCAGGAGAACCTTGAATGTTAATGGAACGGAAGAGATTGTAGTGGGTAATAGTTTGAGGTCCTGTAAATTCTTTTAGCTCGACGAGAGTGCCTAAGGACACTAACTGACCATTGGCAGAACTTACATAGAGTTTATTAATATCCTGGGGATTGGCGCGAAAATTAGTGTCTGCCTGGACATAAACGCGATATTGTCTTTGTTCAAGGACAAAATCGTTAACATATCTTGAACCCAAATAAGATTGAAGGGTATCAAAAATGTCGTCGATATTTACCCCGATCGCTTTAGCGCGATCGCGATTTACCGATACCTCAATTTGAGGAGTATTAGCCGCAAATTGGGTAAAGACGCTGGCAAGTTCTGGTCTTTGATTGGCAGCAGCAATAACTTTATTGGCATTCTCTACCAACACTGAAATCGGTAAGCCTACGCGATCCTGAAGTTGGAATTCAAAACCACCAAAGGTACTTAAACCTCTGACAGCAGGAGCATTAACCGATAAAGCCCTCGCTCCTGTAATACTTTGAAAAGAACCGTTGAGGCGACCCAAAATTGAATAAATTGACTGTTCTGTTTTCGATCTTTCAGACCAAGGTTTGAGTTTAGTAAAAGCAAAACCGCGATTACTACCGTTGCCGTCAAAACCAAAACCACTTAGGGTAAAATAGCTTTCGATATCTTCTATTTCACTCATTTTGTCCCCTATCTGATCCATGATCTCCTGGGTGTAGTTGAGGGATACGCCATCAGGTGCTTGGACAATGGTATATAAATAACCCTGATCTTCTTCAGGAATAAAACCTGTCGGAACTAAGTTATATAAAAAGTAGGTAAAGAAAATCAGCGCGATAAAGACAGCTAGAACAAAAGGGCGAACAAATTTTTTCGTCAAAAAAGTAATTGCTCGCGTATATTTATCAATAATCCAGGCAAATACTTGATTAAACTTGTCGAAAAACTTGCCTAAAATATTTCGCTCTCTGTTGGGATTTTTCGGACGCAGCAAGATACCTGCCATAGCAGGAGAGAAAGAAAGGGCGTTGAAAGTAGAAAGAGCGATCGCAAAAACAATAGTTAAGGAAAACTGTTTAAAAATTACTCCCGTCGAGCCTGGAAAGAAAGATACAGGGATAAACACCGCAGCCAAAACTAAGGAGGTGGCAATTACTGCCCCGCTTAACTCGTTCATGGCATCTATTGCCGCCAAACGTGGCTGCATACCCCGTTCGACTTTCGTGGCGATCGCTTCGACGACCACAATGGCATCATCTACCACTACCCCTGTAGACAGTACCATGGCAAATAGAGTCAGGGTATTAATTTGAAACCCGAAGATATTTAGAAAAGTAAATGCTCCAACCAGAGATACAGGAATAGCGATCGCAGGAATTAAAGTAGTTCGCCAGTCTTGCAGAAAGATAAACAGAATTAAAACTACTAGCAAAACTGCTTGAACTAAAGTTTTTACCACTTCTTCTAAAGACACCTGCACAAATTCAGTAGCGTCCAAGGCAATTTGATAATTCATCCCTGGAGGAAATGACTGAGATAGTTCAGCGATCGTTTCTTTAACTGCCGTACCAACTTCTAAAGCATTGCTCCCAGGCAACTGAAACACCCCGATCGCCACCGCAGGTTTGCCTTTAAATTTGGCTGAGGTATCGTAATTTTCTGCCCCTAATTCAGCCCGACCAATATCTTTAAGCTTAATTAAATTACCACCTTCTCCTGTACCAACTACCAAATTTTCAAATTCTTCGACACTAGCTAATCTACTGGCAGCACGAAGAGTAAACTCAAATCTTTGATCTTTAGTCGCAGGCTGTTGACCAATTTTACCAGCACCTACTTGAATATTTTGTTCTTCTAAAGCATCTACTACACTATCTGCACCCAAATTACGGGCTGCTAAGGCATCAGGATCGAGCCAAAGGCGCATGGCATATTTTCTCTCACCAAAAATAACTGCTTGTCCCACCCCTTCAATTCTTTTAATTTGGTCAAGTACATAAAGGTCGAGATAGTTACTCAAAAATAGATCGTCATATTCGCCATTTTCGGCATAAAAAGCAGTCCCCAATAACAAGTCTGGGGAAGATTTCTGGACAGTTACGCCAGTTTGTTGGACAGCACTTGGCAATTGAGGTTCGGCTAAAGCTACCCTGTTTTGCACATTAACCTGAGCAATATCGCGGTCTGTCTCTGGCGGAAAAGAGACATTAATACTGCTAACGCCATCATTACTGGTATTGGAGGAGATATAACTCATGTTCTCCACCCCATTAATTTCTCGTTCAATGATGCTAGTAACGTTCGTTTCCGCAGTTTCCGCATCCGCACCAATATAAGCAGAAGTAATTTCTACCTGGATCGGTGCAATTTGTGGAAGTTGAGATATAGGCAGCATCGGAATGCTGATTACCCCCACTAGCAGGATAATGATGGCAATTACAGTCGTTAAGATGGGCTTTTTAATAAAAGTATTGGCAATACTTAAGATCATTGTGATTCCTAATTGCTGGTTACTAAATTTCTTAAGGTGGACAAATTTGGTTTTTGCTTAGGTTATTAAGTTTCATTTTTAATTTGTCCACCCTACTACATTGCTTTAATATTGTTTCGATCAATGACTAATTTAATGAGTTATCAATCGTCAATTGCCCATTATCAGTTGATTTCTTGGCTCGTAACCTTCTCCTCTCCAGGTTTAATTGGAGTCCCGTCGGCAAGGTTAAGAATGCCTGACGTAATTAAGCGATCGCCAGCTTCTAAACCTGAGATTACCTGATAAGACTGTCCTTGAATCGCTCCAAGCTCAACAGGTTTTTGTTTGGCAACTAAAGCAGTTTTGCCATCTTTTTGTTTTGACTCTGCCGCTACAAACACAAAGGTTTTACCCGCAATGCGTGATATTGCCTCGGTAGGAACCAACACTCCAGGCTGCTGGGACCAAATAATTCTCGCTCTAGCGAAGCTATCGTCTTTTAGTTTTCCGTTATTATTTACTGCTGCTTTGACTAAAATTGCCTGACTGCTGCGGTCTGTTCTGGGGGAGATAAAGCTGATATCGCCCTCGGCGATCGCTTCTCCCTGTTGGTCAATAATTTCTACAGGTAAACCTATTTTAAGTTGGCTCGCCTGTTCTAGTGGTACGCCGACATTTAACTCTAAGGCATCATCTTGGATAATACTGGTTATCTGGTCTCCTGCCTCCAGATAGTCGCCAACTTTTGGCACAATATCACCAACAGTGCCATTGATAGGGGCAGTGATTCGATTAAAGTCTAAGTTTTCGGTCGCAATACCTACTCTACTTTCTGACTGCTTGAGAGCTGCTTGCTGTCCTGCGATCGCCGATCTAGCTGATGCTACTTTCTCTTTGGCTGCACTAAGTGCCTTTTGGCTTGAGTTTAAAGCTGCTTTGAGGGCATCTGTCTGGGCTTTTGCCGCATTGACATCTCTGGTGCGATCGTCTAATACTTGTTGTGTCTGCGCTCCTTCTTTAACCAGAAACTTGGTTCGCTTGATATTTGCCTGAGCTAGGGCTAATTCAGCTTCTTGTTGGCGTAAATCTGCTCTGCTTTGTTCTACATTGGCTTCGGCACTTGCCACTTCCGCCTCTGCTGCTCTCAATTCTGCCTCAGCATTACTAACATTTGCCCGTTGAATACCTACTTCAGATTGTGCCGCCTCTACCTCTCCTTGCTCTCGTCCTAGCTGTAGCTGAACAATTAAATCTCCTTGCTTGACAGGATCTCCTTCTTGTACAGCTATTTCTAAGATCCGACCGTCAACTCTGGGGGCTAGAGCCACTTTTTTCTTGGCTTCTAAACTACCAACAAACTCCGAACTCGATTTGACTTGGCTGTCGCTTAAATCTTTGACTTCGACCGAAACCGCAGGAGGTGGAGCCTCTGCTTCTGGCTGTTGCTTACCACAACCTGTAAAAACTAAAAGCAATAAAGATGCACCTACAGCCTTACTGGCGATCGCCGAACTAAGTTCTAACATCGAGCTATTTTTTTTCATAGCATTATAAATAAATAATTAAAAATATGCCCTTGGTTTATAATATGACGTGTATAGACTCTTTATTGCAAGTAGGCACTCAAAAGTAATATAGTTACCTTATGGTTTCCGAAGAACAAGAACATTTGCTCGATAAAGATTGCCCTGTACGTCAGGTGATTGACATTGTGGGTGATAAATGGACGTTGCCAGTGCTGTACGTCTTAAAGCAGGGTACGAAAAGATACAGCGGACTACAGCGAGAAATACCTGAAATATCCAAAAAAATGTTGACCCAGACATTAAGACGATTAGAGTCAGACAACATAGTAAGGCGGAAAGTTTATCCCGTCGTCCCTCCCAAGACAGAGTATGATTTGACTGCCTTTGGGACTAAACTAATTGAACCACTGGAAGTATTGGCAGATTGGGCATGGGAGCATCAAGCAGAATTAAAGCTCATTTGCGATCGCCGCAACAAAAATGTCTCGAAAAAATCAGTTAACCCTAACAATTGACCAAATTGAGGTTAAGCTACCGCTAAGTTTTCTTTTCACCAGAATCTATGAAAATCGGCGCACTAAAACGATTTAAACTAATTGCTAAACCAAGAATTGGCTTGTCCGTGATGAATCTCTACATCATCAAGGAGCTTGTATTACCATTTTTATTTGGGATGGGTATTTTTACTTCTTTGGGTTTATCCATTGGTGCCGTATTTGAACTAATTCGTAAGGTGACAGATTCGGGACTAGCTTGGGGAGTAGCTGCCAAAATTCTCGTGCTAAAGATGCCAGAATTTATTGTGTTTGCCTTTCCCATGTCAATTTTGCTAGCGACCCTGATGACCTACAGTAGGCTCTCTAGCGATAGTGAACTAATTGCCCTGCGGAGTATTGGAGTCAATGTTTACCGTCTGATCATGCCAGCGATCGCCTTTAGCCTCTGTATTGTGGCACTAACTTTTTGGTTTAACAATTTTGTTGCTCCCGCCGCCAGTTACCAAGCAACCGTCACCCTAAAAGAAGCTTTAGGGGATACTCGACCAAATTTTGCCACCCAGAATATTCTCTTCCCTGAATATGCAGATATCAAAACAGAGGATGGTAACAGCAAAGAAGTCCTCTCTCGTCTGTTTTATGCCGAAGAATTCAATGGTGAGCAAATGCAAAATCTTACCGTATTAGACCGTTCCCGTAGATCTGTCAGTCAAATTGTGGTGGCGAGATCGGCAGAATGGAATGTCCTAGAAAATATTTGGGATTTTTATGATGGAACTATTTATTTGATTGGCACAGATGGCAGCTATAACAACATCGTCCGCTTTCAACACCAACAACTGTCATTACCCCAAACAGCTTTGGATCTTACCAAACAAGATAGAAAAACCAATGAAATGAATATCATTGAAGCGCGAAAGTATCTTGAAATAATCAAGCACAGTGCCGATCTACCTAGAGTACGCAAGTGGCAGGTACGAATTCAAGAGAAAATAGCCTTGCCCTTTGCCTGTCTAGTATTTGCCGTCATCGGTGCAGTACTGGGTGTCCAACCCCAGGATTCAGGAAGAGCGACTAGCTTTGGCATATGTATTGGGCTGATTTTTGGCTATTACTTGCTGTCTTTTATCTCTCAATCTTTAGGGATTTCTGGGGTTATTCCCCCCTGGCTAGCTGCCTGGTTGCCTAACTTTCTTGGTTTAGGAGCAGCCGGGGGTTTGTTGGCAAAGACGACAGATTAATTGGATCGAGCAAAAAAGCGATCGCCTCCCAGGAAATTACTAAGCTTTAAACTTCTCCGTAATTCGTTTCATTGCCTCATTAACATTTTCTCGACTGTTAAATGCCGAGATGCGGAAATAGCCTTCCCCTGCTGCACCAAAGCCAGATCCAGGAGTACCGACAACGTTGCAGTTAAACAGTAATTTATCAAAGAAGTCCCAGCTTGATAAGCCGTTGGGAGTTTTTACCCAGACATAGGGAGCATTAGTACCGCCATATACTTTAATACCTGCTGCCGTTAGCTGTTGGCAGATGATTTTGGCATTTTCCAAATAGAAGCTAATCAACTCTTTAGTCTGAGCCTGTCCGGCTGAGGAATAAACTGCCTCAGCACCCCGTTGAATGATATAAGATACGCCATTAAATTTGGTAACTTGACGACGATTCCAAAGTTGCCAGAGCTTAACCTCTGAACCATCACTAGCTTTACCCGTTAAGTTTTGGGGAACTACGGTAAAGGCACATCGAGTCCCAGTGAAGCCAGCATTCTTGGAAAACGAACGAAACTCGATCGCACAGTCTTTTGCTCCTTCAATCTCGTATATCGAGTGAGGCAGATCGGGATCGGTGATAAAAGCTTCGTAAGCTGCATCAAATAGAATTAATGAGCCATGCTGTTTGGCATAGTCTACCCAAGCTTGGAGATGTTCTTTAGTAGCCGTCGCACCTGTAGGATTATTAGGAAAGCAAAGGTAGATTAAGTCTACTTTTTCCTGGGGGATTTCGGCAGTGAAATTATTATCCGCACTAATCGGCAGATAAACCAGCCCTTCATACTTACCGTCTTTCGACTCTCCCGTATGTCCAGCCATCACGTTAGTATCAACGTAAACAGGATAGACTGGATCGGTCACGGCAATTTTATTATCATTACCAAAAATGTCGAGGATATTGCCGCAATCACACTTAGAACCATCTGAAATAAAGATTTCCGAGGCATCTATCTCACAACCGCGAGACTGGAAGTCATGTTGGGCAATTTTGTCTCTTAACCAGAGATATCCTTGCTCTGGACCATAACCTTGGAAGGTAGCGCGATCGCCCATTTCCTTGGTCGCTTCAATAATTGCTTCGCGACAAGCGGCAGGTAAGGGTTCGGTGACATCCCCAATACCTAGCTTAATAATTGGTGCATCAGGATTATCGGCTGCAAAAGCACTGACTCTGCGAGCGATTTCAGGAAACAAATATCCTGCTTTGAGTTTGAGATAGTTGTCGTTTATGGTTACCATTGATTCTTTGCTACGAACGCCATTGATCAAGCTTACTGTTATCTGGCAGTTTTTTGTGTAGCTATTAGCTCAACAGTTAGGACAGTAGAAGCAGTTAAAGTAG